>NZ_JBSYHW010000015.1:0-48927 GCF_056108345.1 Cyanobium sp. NIVA-CYA 375
GTATCGACGCATTAGTCATGTCCTCAAGCCCCCGGATGTACTGATCAGAGGGGTGACAACTTTCCTGAAACTGGGGGCCAGCCCCCTCCTCGATGTAAGCGCGTTCCTGGCGGCCGAGGGGCCGATCGTGGACGTGCGCAGCCCTGGGGAGTTTGAGCAGGGGCACATTCCGGCAGCGTCCAACCTGCCCCTGTTTAGTGATCAAGAGCGGGCTGAGCTGGGTACCGCTTACAAGCAGCAAGGGCGGCAGGTTGCCGTGCAGCTGGGACTGAAGTTGGTAGGGCCGAAGTTGCCAGATCTGGCCCAGGCTTTGTTGGAGCTTGCTGAAGCAGGCAAGACCCTGCGCCTGCACTGCTGGCGCGGCGGCATGCGTTCAGGCAGCATGGCTTGGCTGGCGAGCACCCTGGAACTGCCCGTTTTGCTGTTGCAAGGCGGCTATAAGGCCTACCGCCGCTGGGTGTTGGAAAGTTTTGAGCAACCCTGGCCCCTGCTGGTGCTCGGTGGCCGCACCGGCACCGGTAAAACCGACCTGCTGCTTGCCCTGAGGCAAAGAGGGGAAGCAGTGGTTGATCTCGAGGGACTGGCTAATCACCGTGGCAGCAGCTTCGGCGGCCTGGGCCTTCCCCCTCAACCGAGCACGGAGCATTACGAGAACCTGCTGGCTGCAAGCCTTACGGCCAGCGCAGGCCAGTCACCAATCTGGCTTGAAGCCGAAAGCGCTCAGGTTGGTCGCTGCCGTATTCCTGCGGGCTTGTGGCGCCAAATGGGTGAGTCGCCGGCTGTTGAGATCCAACGTCCCATGGCGGAGCGGGTTGAGCAATTGGTTTCCGTATATGGCAACCAAGGGGAGGAGTCCTTGCGCCTCGCCACCGAACGCATCGCCCGGCGGCTTGGCCCCCAGCGCACGGCAACAGCTCTAGAGGCGATCGCCTCTCAAGACTGGGCGGCTGCCTGCCGGCAGATGCTCGACTACTACGACCGCTGCTACGACAGCGAACTCAGCAAGCGCGATAAACCCCTGCTGTCCAGCTTCGATTTGGGCGGACTAGACCCCGATGCAGCTGCGGCTGAATTGCTGCAACCAGCTCCCTGGTGGGATCAGGTCTGCGGGGAGATAGTTGAGGCGAGCTCCTAGGATCGATTTTTGTCCCCGCTTGCCATGGGCGCCGCCATTCAGTTCTTCCGTGGGGTGGATGAGCCGGTCGTGCCCGACATCCGCCTCACCCGCTCGCGGGACGGCCGCACCGGCCAGGCCCTTTTCGTGTTCGAGGAGCCCGATGCCCTTGCCCCCGAAAGCATGGGCGACATCACCGGCATGTTTCTGGTCGATGAGGAAGGCGAGCTGGTGACCCGTGAGGTGAAGGCCCGCTTCGTCAACGGCAAGGCCAGCGCCCTGGAGTGCACTTTCACCTGGAAGAGCACCGAGGATTTCGATCGCTTCATGCGCTTCGCCCAGCGCTACGCCGACAGCCACGAGCTGGGCTTCTCGGGTAATAAAGATGATGATCAGCCCGAGCAGGACGAGGCCTGATCCATTGAAATTCGGCCAGTGGTTAGGCCTGTTAGCCCTGGTGGCATCCCTGGTGCTGCTTTGGAGCCTGCGTCAGAGCCTGATGCACCTGTTTGCAGCCGTGGTGCTTGCCATGGCCCTCTGCACTTTGGTGGGATCGATAAAGTCCCGGCTGGGGTGCTCTAGGCAGCTGGCTCTCCTGCTCAGCCTGGGCACGGTACTTCTGGTGGTGGCTGTGACGGCCACCGTGGTGATCCCACCTTTTATTGATCAATTCAGTCAGTTGCTCGGCAAGCTGCCGACAGCAGCTGAAACCCTGTCAGAGCTCATGAGGGGGAGCCTGTCAAAAGTCTCTCAAATGATCTACGGCAATACCGATAGCGGCCTCTCCTGGCTTCGAAATGGTCTGGTTGGCAGCAGCGTTTCCGAACGCCCTGGGATCGCTACAAACCTAGGCAGCAGTCTCGGCAGCGGCGCCCTGCGACTGCTTGGGTTTGCCGGTGGAGTCGGCACTGGATTGCTGCAATTCCTGTTTGTCGTTGCTGTGGCCCTAATGGTTGCGGTGCAGCCCACCGCTTACCGAGAGGTGGGTGTGCTGCTGGTGCCCTCTTACTACCGGCGCCGCTTCCGTCAGGTGTTGGTTCAATGCGGTGATGCCCTAAGTGCCTGGATGGTGGGGGTGTTAATTAGCTCACTCTGCGTTGGCATCTTGGCGGCTATCGGCTTGAGCTTGCTGGGGGTGAAATTAGTAGCGGCAAATGCTTTGCTGGCAGGCCTGCTGAACATTATTCCCAACATTGGACCAACCCTAAGCACGGTTTTTCCGATGTCCGTGGCACTGCTAGATGCTCCCTGGAAAGCAGCAGCGGTGCTAGCGCTTTATATAGCTATTCAAAACCTGGAGAGCTATATAATTACCCCTTCTGTGATGCACCACCAGCTCAAGCTGCTGCCCGGTCTCACCCTTACCGCCCAGTTGCTATTTACGGTGGTATTTGGTCCCCTAGGGTTATTACTGGCATTGCCATTGGCCGTTTGCTTACAGGTGATGGTGCGCGAACTGCTTATCCGCGACATCCTGGACCCATGGAAACGCCTGCGCCTGGCAGGCTGATGCGATGAACGGACGCACGGTGCTGGGTGCCTTAGCCCTGATTGTCCTTGGACTACTCACCTGGGAGTTGCGCTGGGTCCTCCTGGTCCTATTCGGCGCTGTTGTCCTGGCTGTTGCCCTTGATGTTCTAATAAGCCTATTGCGGCGATTTTTACCTCTCAATCGCCCCACGGCCCTTGTAGTGGTCTTGGTGTCTTTGGTGTTGTTAGGCGGGCTACTAGGCCAGCTTCTGTTGCCTGAGCTGCTGGAGCAGATCAACCAATTGACCTCCCTTTTGCCTGTTTTAGCTCTGCGGCTGAGCAGCCTGGCCCGCCAGGTCGATTGGCTACCCGATCTGGAGCAGCAGTTGATGGCGCTTGGCACTTGGGAGAGGCTCCAGCCCCTGGGCGGTCAACTTCTTGGCATAGCAGGAGGAGCTGCAAGCACCACAATCCAGATGCTGCTTATGGCCTTGCTAGCGATCCTGCTGGCCCTGGATCCTCGTAGTCACCAGAAGGTGGTGGTTGCCCTTACTCCCAGCTTCTGGCGACCCCAGATGCAGCATCTGCTGGGTGAATCACGCCAAGCCCTGGGTGGCTGGCTGGCTGGCATGACCCTCTCTTCGGTGAGCGTGTTTCTGCTCACCTGGGCCGGGTTGGCCCTTTTGGGCGTGCCGCTGGCCCTATTGAGCGCCCTGGTGTGCGGCCTGCTTACCTTCGTGCCCACCATTGGCCCCACCGCCGCCACCTTGTTGCCACTGGCGGTGGCTTTACTGGTATCACCAGCAAAAATGCTGCAGGTTCTAGTGCTACGGCTCATTCTGCAGAATGCCGAAGCCTTTTTGCTTACGCCTGTGCTGCTGCGGCGAACCGTGAATCTGCTGCCGACCGTGGCACTCACTGCCCAGCTTTGCCTTGGTGCTCTGCTGGGGCTGCCAGGGGTGCTACTTGCCTTGCCGTTAGTGGTCGTGCTGCAATTGCTCTTTGAAGAAGTAGTTGTAAAGGAAGTGATGGATCACTGGGATTGATCACTAGAGCTGATCACTACATTAACCTTTAAGGCCTTTGACGGTAGTGCTGCAATAACGAAGGTAATAATAGCAAGACTGCTGTGGCTAAGAGATGGCTGCGAATCGCTGCCGCCAAGGAAGTCAAGGTGAAGTGGTCTGCTAGCAGCTGCAGTTCGACCCACAAATCTAGAAAAGCGAGCAACCCGAGCAAGATCGGCACAATGGAGCCTCCCAGCCTCCGCCGACTCGGCCTTGCAGCATTAGCAGGAGTCTGATTAGCGACGGGACAATACCGGTAGCAGAGTGGGGGCCACAACAATACTTGAGTAAGCTCCTGCCAAAATACCAAAGCTCAAGGCAACTGAGAACCAAAACAGGGTGCTGCCACCAAAGAAAATCAGCGCTATTAAAGGCAGGAGAGTTGTTAGTGATGTATAGACAGAGCGGGTCAACGTACTTATGACTGCCTCATCTGCCTGATCCGCCAGGGATAGGTCCTTGAGTTGTGCACGCTTCTCCCTTATTCGGTCAAAAATAACCACAGTGTCGTTCACTGAATAGCCCGCAATAGTAAGTAGGGCCACAGCAAAAAGGCTATTAACCTCTACCCCGGCTAGCACTCCAAGCCAAGCAAACAAGCCACAAGTGATCAAAACATCATGGCCTAGGCAAACAAGTGCCAGAAATGCATATACTCGGTCGTAGCGGAAGGAAATGTATATGGATATGCCTACGAAACTAACTAACAAAGAGATTAAGCTGGCCCGCAGCAGCTGGGAACCAAGGGTGGGGCCAATCGTGTCCACAGCCAACCCCCCCGAGACCGTATCGCCTATCTGGCTCTGAAGGGACTTGAGCACCGTTTCGGACTGGGCTGGGCTCAGGCTTGGGAGGCGCAAAACCAAAGAACTCCCACCATCAAGAAGCTGGACTGAGGCTCCAGCGAGTGGTGGAGCAGGATCCTCGCCATCCGCTGGCAGCTTCAAGGACGCCAGGCTGGCTTGGACCGAATTTGCAGTCAGTGGGGAACAAGCAGGGTCGCAGCTGCGCTCTATCTGAATCTGGGTGCCACCAGTGAAATCAATTCCTGGTCTCAGTGGAGCGCGAATTGACGGAGACAACCAGCTAACAGCCATTCCCAGAAAACTCAAAAGCAAAGCTACTGTGGAAAGTAGCCATAGTCTCCGGCGATGGTGGTTAACGCGGAAAGAAAACATTGGCCGATGACTAGTTGGTGCAAGGGACATCTCAGGCGACCCCCTCGGCGCGTTGAGCTAAAGGGATGAAATAGTTGATGCGGCGTAAGCCTGGATAGCTCATCAACACACGCAAGAGCGTGCGAGTGCATGTAAGTGAGCTGAACAAGCTAAGCAAAACACCAATTCCAAGCGTGACTGCAAATCCTTTGACAAGCCCGGTTCCCAGCGTGAATAAAGCAATGCAGCTTATAAACGTTGTAACCTGGCCATCAAGGATGGACGAGAATGCGAGGGCGAAGCCAGTATCAATGGAGCGAATCAAAGTATTGCCGGATCGCAGCTCCTCCTTGATCCGCTCGAAGATCAATACGTTTGCGTCTACTGCCATTCCCAGCGACAAGATAAATCCAGCAATTCCTGGCAGGCTGAGAGTGACCGGAATCAGGGCATAAACAGCCAAGTTGAACAGGCCGTAGAGGGACAAGGCAACTACCGCAACCAGCCCAGCCAATCGATAAACGATCACCATGAAAACAGCTACTAGCAGTAGGCCTGTAAGGGCTGCCACCAGGCTGGTGCGAATGTTTTCAGCTCCTAATGAGGGCCCAACTGTGCGCACTTCGAGGATTTTCACTGGCAGGGGCAAGGAGCCCCCTCGGAGCTGAACCTCTAATTCTCTAGCCTGCTCGGCGGTGAAATTACCCGTAATACTTGCTGAGCCTCCAGTAATGCCCGCCGCCTTGAACTCAGGGCCAACGCTGGCCTCACTTATGGAGCGACCATCCAGAACAATGCCAAGCAAGCGGCCAGTGCCGGCGATCGACTGGGTAAGGCTGGCAAACTTATCGCCTCCATCTTTAGTGAAACCGAGAGTCACATCCCAGCCGGTGCCTGTTTGCTGCTGCTGGCGTCCTGCGGTGACAAGATCCTTGCCGCTGATGACTGCTGGTTCGAATTGGGCGACGATGTCAACGTTGATACGTTGTAGATCTGCTTCTAACTGATCACGATCAGCTTCTTTGTCGTCAGGCGAAGTTGGTACATCCGGCTGGGAGTCAGCAGCTTCATTCACAGGGCCGTTTAGGCGGATTAAAAGTGCCGTTGCTTGGCGCTTTAGGTTGAGCAGTTCCTGCATCCGCTGCTCGGTACCCGGTTTTTGGGCCCGAAATTCAAGTAGTGCCGTAGTGCCAAGAACCTTGGCGGCGCGTGACGGATCCTGCTCCCCAGGCAGTTGCAGCACTAGCTGATTGTCACCAACAGTTTGCAAGGTCGACTCAGCCACACCCAAACCATTAATGCGTCGATCAAGTACCTCCTTGACAGCATCTAGCTGCTCCTTTTCTACCTTTTTGATGGCACCGGCGGGTAAAACCTGGAGAGTGAGTTGGCTGCCGCCTCGCAGGTCAAGTCCAAGTCGCTGGCCTAGGGGGGTCTCCGGTGTGTTCCAACTAAAGAGCAAGGCCCCGGCCGCAATTGCCAAGGCAAGGATCAGGGCAAACCACCCCTGTTGACGAGCCATATCTAGATCTTTCCGGCGACGAGCTGCTGGGCCGCATCAACAATCTGATGGGGTTGAATGATGGTCAGGTTTTCCAGGGCACCGTTGTAGGGAGTTGGGATGTCCTGGGAAGACAACCGAATCGGCCGAGCATCAAGCTCATCAAAACAATGTTCCGTAATCAAGGCCAATAATTCAGCCCCAATGCCGCCTGTCTTCATACATTCCTCCACCACAATCACCTTGTGGGTTTTGCGGATCGAGGCGGATATGGTCTCCATATCAAAGGGCTTAAGGCTGATTAGATCGATCAGCTCCACGCTCACCCCCGCCTTCTCCAACTGCTCGACAGCCTTGAGACAGTGATGGCGCATGCGTGAGTAGGTAAGAATCGTGACATCCGATCCAGCCTTTACAACCTCGGCCTGGTCAAGAGCGCAAATGTAATCACCTTCTGGAATATCTTCAGAAAGGTTGTACAGCAGCACGTGCTCAAAAAAGAGCACGGGGTTGTTGTCGCGGATTGCGGCCTTCATCAGGCCTTTGGCATTGGTGGGGGTGCTCACCGCCACAATTTTGATGCCGGGTACGGCATGGAAATAGGCCTCTAGGCGCTGGCTGTGCTCAGCGCCTAGCTGGCGACCAACCCCGCCAGGACCCCGCACGACAGTGGGAATGGTGTAGTTACCGCCGCTGGTGTAACGCAACATCCCCATGTTGTTGGAGATTTGGTTGAAGGCAAGCAGCAGGAAGCCCATATTCATGCCCTCCACGATTGGGCGCAGCCCCGTCATCGCCGCACCAACTGCCATGCCAGTGAAGGCGTTTTCGGCGATCGGGGTGTCCAGCACCCGCAGCTCACCATATTTTTCGTAGAGATCTTTAGTGACCTTGTAGGAGCCGCCGTATTGGCCGACGTCCTCACCCATCACGCAGACATAAGGATCTCTAGCCATCTCCTCGTCGATGGCTTCCCGGAGGGCATTGAAAAGCAGCGTCTCTGCCACGTCTGGGCTTGCACCATTTAGCTGCCAACCTATCTCAGCCGCCGGCGGCGAAGGTTGACAGCAGCAACACCGAAAGCAGCATGCCGGGGAGCAGCAGCGTTACTAGCAGGCCCAGATCGTGGGGAGTCATAGGGAAAAGTTAGGGCTTTTCGCCCGCCTCGGCAGGGGCCGATCCGGAACCGGACACCAAGCTGCGCACGAACACCAGCGCCAGACCAATGCCAATGAAGGCAAAGCTGAAGGTGGCAAGAAACGACATGCCAACAAGCAGTGTTTTGAGGGCCGTGGCGATGCTCTGGGCAATCGCCGAGCTGTAGCTGGGGGGATGCAGGGCGTAGTACGCCACCAATTTCTGGCTCAGACCCAAGGCCAGCCAGGCCAGCAGACCAGCGGTGAGCGAGCCCGAGAGGAAACTCAGCGGCCCTTTACGGGGCGCTGGATCACTGGGCTTGATGGGGGATTCGGATTTGGTCACTTAATCAGGCTGACACCCCGATCGCTGAAGCCACAACTCCAAGACTCAAAGCCGTCCCGCTCAAACCGTTCGGCTAGGTCTGCATGGGCGCTGCGAGCTTGGTCCACCCCTGGAAACAGGGCGAACAGACTGGGTCCAGAACCGCTCATGGCGACCGCCAGGGATTGCTCGCTCTGGCGCAGTAGTGCCAGACCCTGGCTCACGGTTTCCACCTCTGGTTCTACCACGGCCTGCAGGTCGTTGCGCAGTGGTGGCCAGCTCCCATGTCCCGCGATGGCCCCTAGCAAGGGCGCTTGGCGTAGGGCCTGACGGCGCTGCTCAAAGTCTGCTTCAGCCTCGAGATAGAAATCGCCGCGTAGCTCCTTGCAGCGTCCATAGGCCCAGGGCGTGCTGACACTCACCTCCGGGTGCTTGATCAGCAGTAGCGCCGGAGGCTCGCTTGGATTGAAGGGCAAGGATTCCAACAGCTCACCGCGGCCAAAGCAGAGCTGGGTGCCGCCATCAAGGCAAAACGGCATGTCGGAGCCAAGTTCAGCCGCCATGCTGTGCAGTTCCTGACTCTTAAAGCCCAGTCCCCATAGCTTGTTGAGACCAATCAGCGCCGCCGCTCCATTACTGGAGCCGCCCGCAAGGCCAGCCCCGATCGGGATGCGCTTTTCGAGCACGATCTGGGCTCCAAGCTCGGCAAAACCTGAGCGGGCGCGCAGCATCTCACCTGCCTTGACGACCAAATTGCTGCTGTCAGTGGGCAGGTCGGCCCGATCGCACTGGAGGCTGATTTTGCCATCCGCCGTGGGCCGCATCCTCAGGCTGTCGGCCAGATCGATCGACTGCATCAGCATCGCCAGCTCGTGGAAGCCATCGGGGCGCAGGCCAAGCACCTCCAAGTGCAAATTGATCTTGGCGGGGGCACGCACGCATAGATCAGCCATGGGTAGGGGCGGCAGCGGGCTCAGCAATGACCTGATTCAAGCTGCCCGCCAACGCCACCCAGGCTGCTGGCGCGATCTCCTGGGGCCGCTGCTGCAGGCCGATGCCCGCTGCTTCCGCCAACCCAGCCAGTTCAGCTTCGGGCAGCAAGCCCGCCAGAGTGTTGCGCACCATTTTGCGTCGAGCTGCAAAACAGCGCTTCAAAAGCATCTCCACCGTGCGAGCTAGTTGGGGTGCCAATTGCTTCTCCACTGGCAGCGGCTCCAACAGGATCACCTCCGAGTCCACTTGGGGCGGCGGCTGAAAACAGCGCGGTGGCACGGCACATACGGAGCGGCAGTTGGCCAGCAGCTGCATGCGCACGCTCAGAGCTGAAAAGGCGCTGGCGCCAGGCTCACTGCGGATCCTTTCCCCTACCTCCCGTTGCACCAGCAGCACTAGGCGGTCGTAGGGATGGGCCACCGGCCGATCGAGCCGGCCCACCAGCCGCTCTAGGAGGGGGCCGGTGATGTTGTAGGGAATGTTTGCCACAACCTTGTTGGCGGCAGGCAGATCCACTGTCAGCACGTCCCCCGAGGTGAGTTGGAAGCGCGGCTGGTCGCCAAAGCGCTCCTGCAGCCCCAGCACCAGATCGCGATCAAGCTCCACTGCAGCCACTGCTGCCGCCGGGGTAGCCAGCAGCCGCTCGCTGAGAGCTCCCCGGCCCGGCCCCACCTCCAACACCCGATCGCTGGCTTCAAGCTCTGCGGCCGCCACGATGCGCGCGAGCACCGCCTGATCTATCAACCAGTGCTGGCCGAAGCGCTTGCGGGCGCGGTGGGCAGTAAATGTCATCTTGAAGTCGTCAGGTATCCACAATGGCTGTTGCCCCACATCCAGGCATTCATCCGCAGGCATTGATTTGCGCGGCCGCCATAGTTGCCGCCCTGCCGTTCCTGTCGCTCCCCGCTCAGGCAGGCAGCGTCACCGCCTCCTCGATCTGGGACAAAAGCAACGCTATTCAGCGGGCCCGCCAGCAGCTTCCAGCAGGCGCGGTTGTTACCGCTGAGCGTTGCCAGGAAACGGAGGTAGGGATGGGCAACTATCGCTACCTATGCACCGTCGAGTTCAGCCAGCCTGCGCCAGCGGCCACTACCGATCAGTGATCGGCGCGGATCCAGCGGACAGGTCCGGACGTCGGTGCCAGAGGCACCAAGGCAAAGACCAGCTCCACCGAGCTCTCCGCCCAAACCGGATGCTCCTCCAGCCAGCAGCGCCAGGCTCGCTCCAACCGCTGCCGCTTGCCGCGGCGCAAGGTGCCGGCACCCCAACTATCTGGCCCGCAACGACTGCGACCTTTCACTTCCACCACCAATAGGCGACCCCCTTTTTCCAGCACCAGATCCAGTTCTCCCCAGCGACATGCCCACTGGCGTGAGAGCAACCGCCAACCCCTGCCGAGCAGTAGGCGCAGCACCCGCTGCTCAGCCCAGTCGCCCTGGCGGCGTGCAGTGGTGCGAGCCATTGGCCTGGAGCAGCAGCCTGCAGGGTTCCCACGCAGTGCGCTGCTAGGTGCCCTGCCTAGGCTGGCAATAGCCATCCAGCTGCCATGTTGCCACCTTCATCTTCCGGTCGATCCCGTTCCGGTCGTTCTCCGCGCAGCCTGGCTGGCGGGGTTCTGGCGCTGTTGTTCGCCCTGGCCAGTGCCATCGGCTTGGGCTCGATTTGCCCACTGCCCGCCCAGGCGGCCATGGATGTGGCCAAACAGGTGCTAATTGGCGCTGATTTTCATGACCAGGATCTGAGGGGCGCCACCTTCAACCTCACCAACCTGCGGGATGCCACCTTTGCCGGCTCCGACCTGCAGGGAGCCAGCCTGTTTGGCGCCAAGCTTCAGGACGCTGACCTAAGCAACACCAACCTGAAAGAGGCAACGCTTGATTCGGCGATCTTCAATGGCACGAACCTCACCAATGCAGTGCTGGAAGACGCCTTTGCCTTCAACACCAAATTCACCAATGTGGTGATTGAGGGGGCAGATTTCACCAATGTGCCTTTGCGGGGTGATGCGCTCAAAACCCTTTGTGGCCTGGCCAGTGGCACCAACCCGGTGACCGGCCGCGACACCCGCGCCAGCCTGGGCTGCAGCTGAGAGCTAATCGATGAGCTTCGACGCCCGTAGCCGCGAACGCCTCCAAGCCCTAGGCCGCAGCCTGCCCCAACCCCTACCTAAGCCTGAGCCGCCTCAGCAAAGCCAAACCAAAGCCACCGATAAGCGCCACAAGGTGGAGCTGGAGCAAAACCCGGAGGCCCTGTTCCGGGAGCTGATGCAGGTCAGCCCCGATGGCACGGTGCCGCCCCACCTGATGGAGCGGCTGCGAGAGCTTGAGAGCCGCCGCCAGAGCGCTACCCCTGCGCCGGCGCCAACCATTGCCGCCAGCCCCAGCAAGCTCCGTGGTCGCAACACCGCTGGGCGGGCCGATCGGCGCACTGCAGCTGAATATGGCGATCTCTACACCGCCTTTCAGCAATTGCTGCTGGAGGACGAGGAGGACATCCCCTCAGCTATTGATAAGTGATGGCTCCACCCCTTTCCAGCGATCCCAGCCTGGCTGCCTTCGGCTCCAGCCTCACCGCCATCACCCTGGCCGAGCTGGGCGATAAAACCTTTTTCATGGCGCTGATCCTGGCGGTGCGGCACCGCGCCCGCTGGGTATTTATTGGCTCATTTGCCGCCCTAACCGCGGTCACCCTGATCTCCCTGGCCCTTGGATACGGCCTGCGGGAGCTGCTACCCCAAAGCCTGGTGCCCTGGCTGGCCGCCGTGCTCTTCCTCAGCTTTGGCATCAAGCTGCTGTTCGATGCCCAGGGCATGGCGGCCAATGCCGCCACCGAGGAGAAGGCGGAGGCTGAGCAGGCGATCAATACGGCGGAAAGCAGCAAGGCCTTCAACACGGCCTGGGCCGTGATCTGGGAGGCCTTCGTGCTGGTGTTTATCGCCGAGCTAGGCGACCGAACCCAGTTCACCACGATTTTTATGGCCACTGCACCGGCCCAGGTATTCAGCTTTGGCGGCCTGCTGGCCGGCACGCTGTTAGGACATGCCCTGGTCACCTGGCTGGCCGTAGGCGCTGGCAAATGGATTGGTCAATGGGTGAATGAGCGCCTGCTCTATCGCCTAAGCGGCGGCTTGTTTCTAGTGTTTGGTCTGGCGGCCTTGAGCCAGGCCCTGAGCTGATCCATCCCCCGTATGGTGCCCCCATACTTTCGCCACAGGGTTTAGGGAGCTCCGCCATGACCATTCGCATCGGCATCAATGGTTTCGGCCGCATCGGCCGCCTGGCCTTCCGCCGTGCCATGACCCTGGCGGACGTGGAGATCGTTGGCATCAACGACCTAATTGAGGTCGACTACCTGGCCTACATGCTCCGTTACGACTCCACCCATGGCCGCTTCCAGGGTGAGGTGGCCGTCGAAAACGGCCAGCTGGTGGTGAATGGCCAGGTGATCCGCATCAGCGCCGAGCGAGATCCAAACAACCTCAAGTGGGGCGAGGTTGGCGCCGACTACGTACTTGAGAGCACCGGTTTTTTCCTCACCGACGACTCTGCCCGCGCCCACATCAATGCTGGTGCCAAGCGTGTGGTGATGAGCGCTCCCTCCAAGGACGCCACACCAATGTTCGTGATGGGCGTGAACCACAGCAGCTACGCCGGCCAGGACGTGGTTTCCAATGCCAGCTGCACCACCAATTGCCTGGCACCTGTCGCCAAGGTGCTGAACGACAACTTCGGCATCGTCAATGGCTTGATGACCACGGTGCATGCCACCACCGCCACCCAGAAAACCGTGGATGGCCCTTCGGTGAAGGACTGGCGTGGTGGCCGCGGCGCGGCCCAAAACATCATCCCCAGCTCCACCGGTGCCGCTAAGGCGGTTGGCCGGGTGATCCCCGAGCTCAACGGCAAGCTCACCGGCATGGCCTTCCGCGTGCCCACCCCCGATGTGTCGGTGGTGGACCTCACCGTGAACCTGGCCAAACCGGCCAGCTACGACCAGATCAAGGCCGCCATGAAGGCTGCTAGCGAAGGGCCCATGGCCGGAATCCTCGGCTACACCGAAGACGAGGTGGTGAGCACCGACTTTCTTGGCGAGAGCTGCACCTCGGTGTTTGATGCCGGCGCCGGCATCGCCCTCACCGACACCTTCGTGAAGGTTGTGGCTTGGTACGACAACGAGTGGGGCTACAGCTGCAAGTGCCTCGACTTGATGCGCCACATGGCCAGCGTGGGATAGGGCCTGCGCCGCTGACCGTGGGACAGGCCGGGCACTGGAGAAGGGTCCTGTCCTTTTCTGCCCATGGCCTGTGCCGCTGTGATCTCCCTGCTCGAACCCTGCCAATCCCGCCAGGGCCACTGGCTGCTGCCAGATGCCGGCTTCCCCCAGCAGCTGGCCAGCTTGCTTGGCTCGCCCCTGCGCAGCAGCGGCAGGCCGCCCAGCAGCTGGCAGGAGCTGCAGGCTGTTTTCTTGCCATTGGCGCCGCTGCCGCCGCCAGAAACCCTGTCGCCAACGCCTGCTGCTACCTACCGCTACCTAATCTGCCTGGACCGGCGCGGTGGCCGTGTGTCCTGTTGGCGGCGCTATCCGGAAGGGCTGGGCTGGCAACGCCGTTGCGGTCCGATGCCGCTGGCACTGTTCATACGTCGCTTCAACCAGCGCCTAACCTCCACCCCATGACCGGCAATCTCCAGGCGATCGGCTTTTTGTTCAGCTGGGTGCTCGGCTGGGGCATCGGCGGCTCCCTGATCGATGCGGGACTAATCCAGGCCGGCGTCTATTCCCTCGAAACCGGCCAGCTCGGCACCCTCACCACCTTCGTGTTGTGGACCTTGCTGTGGGGTGCAGCTGGCGCCTGGCTCTACCGCCGCTTCACCACCACTACGCCCGAGTCCGGCGAGCCGGACTAAAACAGCGCGGCAGTACGCCTGAACTAGTGTGGGTTGACTCGCGGCGCGCGCCTGGCACACCCAGCCCATCCAGCCTCCTCGCCATTGCCGGGCAGCGCCAGTCTCAGTGCCCAGCTAATCCGCTGCCACGCCAGCACGGTGTTGCTGCGGGTGAGTGGTGAATCGATGCAGGCGGCCGGAATCAACCACGGCGACCTGCTGATCGTCGATCGAGGCCTGGAGCCCCGCCCCGGCCAGATCGTGGTGGCCTGCCTGGATGGCTGCTTCACCCTTAAACGGCTAGTAGCCCACCAAGGCCGGCTACGCCTGGAGGCAGCCCACCCGGCCTACCCGCCCCTAGAGCTGGATTGCTTTGATGGCGCTCGCATCTGGGCGGTGGCCCTGCACGTGATCCGCACGCTGAAAGCGCCATGACCTGCAAGCCCTGGAGCCGCCGCCGCCAGGCAATCGTGCTGATCGACGGCAACAACTTCTACGCCTCCTGCGAAGCGGTGCTGGATCCCGCCGTGCTGGGGAGGCCGTTGGTGGTGCTCTCCAATAACGACGGTTGCATCGTGTCGCGCAGCGCCGAGGCCCGAGCCCTCGGCATCCGCATGGGCCAGCCCTACTTTCAGGTGCGGCGCGAGCTGGAGCGCCAGGGCGTGGTGGTGCGCAGCTCCAACTACGCCCTCTACGCCGATATGAGCCAGCGGCTGATGGCCACCCTGGAGCCCTGGGTGGAAGCGCTGGAGATCTATTCGATCGATGAAGCTTTCGGCCAGCTCAGCCGGCCCGCCGACCAGCGCAGCCTGCACGATTGGGGCCGGCAACTGCGTCACCACGTGCTCTGCCAGCTCGGCCTACCGGTGGCGGTAGGCATCGGCCCCAGCAAGGTGCTGGCCAAGCTCGCCAACCGACTTGCCAAGACGACGGCCAGTGCCACGGGTGTCTTCGACCTCGGCAGCATGGATGACCCCGATCCCCACCTGGCAGCGGTCGCCATCGAGGATGTTTGGGGTATGGGCCGCCAGCTTTCCCGCTGGTGCCGCCTGCGCGGTGTAGCCGATGCCAAGGCTCTGCGCGACATGCCCAGTGGCGAACTGCGCCGCCGCTGCGGCGTGGTGGGACTGCGCCTGCAGCAGGAGTTGCGGGGTATGGCCTGCCTACCCTTAGAGACCATGCCGGCCGCCAAGCGGGAAACCTGCGTGAGCCGCAGCTTCAGCCAGCCGATCATCAGCCAGAGCGAGCTGAGGGAGGCGGTTGCTACCTACCTGAGCCGGGCAGCGGAGAAATTGCGGCGGCAACAGCAACGGGCTGGAGCCATCACGGTGTTCGTGCGCAGCAACCCCTTCAATGGCACCAGTTTTTACAGCAACAGCGCCACGGTGAGCCTGGCGCTGGCCAGCAATGACACCGCCGTGCTGCTGCAGGCAGCCCTACCCCTGGTGGCAGTGCTGTTCAGCCCCCACAAGCCCCTGCACAAAGCGGGGGTGCTGCTGCAGCAACTGCAGGGCGAGGAGACCCTCCAGCACAACTTGCTGCTGCCACTGCCTTTGGAGCAGCAACACCGTCGCACAGCCCTGATGGCCACCATCGACCAGCTCAACCGCCACTACGGCAGCGGCACCGTGCAATGGGCAGCAGCGGGAATGCAAACCCCCTGGCGGATGCGGCGCTCACGACTGTCTGGGGCGGCCACCACCCGCCTAGACGCCATCCCGGTGGTGCGGGCCTGATCACTGCGGGCCTGATCACGATGGCAACAAGGCCGCTTCGATCATGGCGGCAGTAACGGTGATCGTCTCCAGTTCATCGGCATTGTCGAGGTAGGCCTCAAACGAGGCATAGCGCCGGATGCAGGGAGGAGCGCTGGCAGCGGCGCAGGCCTCAGCCCAGCTGCTGTCTTCAGGCTGCACGGAGAGATAGGCGGTGAGGGCTTCCTCAAGATCGCTGCCATCGCCAATGGCTTCACCGTCCCAGAACACCTCGAAAAACCCCATGGAACCAGGGTGAAATCAGCAGTCAGGCAGCGTATGCGGGGATCAGCAAAGAAAGGAGTAGACAAAGGCTGACTGTGACGGGCCGATGACCCCATTGCCTAAAGCGCCCGGCAAAACCTGGTGGGAACACCAGCGCACCGGGCTATCAAAATTGGTGGCAGCACTGGCATTCCTTGTAGTAGCACTCACCCAGAGTCGCTGGGAGCTGAACCATGAGAATGTGGCCACTTTTCTGTTCAGCACGGGTCTTGGCCTGGCCGCCATTGGAGCAACAGGGCGGATCTGGTGTTCATTTTTTATCTCCGGCCGCAAGGACGGAGAGCTGGTCACTGAAGGTCCCTACTCGATCAGTCGCAACCCGTTATATGTATTCAGCTGCATTGGTTTAGTGGGGGTGGGACTTAGCACCGAAACACTCACCTACCCGCTGCTCTTTCTGGTGATATTTGGTCTTTATTACCCGGGAATTATGGCTCGGGAGGAAAGAACTGTTCGACGAGTCCTTCCGCCAATACCGGCAGCGGGTGCCACGCTTCTGGCCCAATCGCCGCCACATCCTCAGCGACATCTGGTTTGTATGGATTGCGGCAATCATTGAACTGGTGGAGGGCTTGCGCAACGTTGGCTTGCTACCCCACCTGCTGATGCTCTGGTGAAATCACCACCAGTCATTCAAGAAAGGGCCGCCAAAATCGTCGTCATAGGCGGGTTCCACGGTCCATGTAGGTGTGGGGCCACCTGCCTGCGGCGGTTTTGGGGGGCCGGAGAGAGTTTCGGCGTTGATGCCGGGAATCGGCACCACCCCACAGGGGCACTGACACAGACCATCTGGGCCGATCACGCCCTGGCTGGGTTGCTCACAGCTGCAGGGGCAGGGTTGGGCAAGCGCGGCAGGGGTAAGCCACAAAGGCATCAATAAAGACGGCAGTAAAAGTAGGGAAAGCCGGGGAAGAAACATCAAAGCGAAGGGAAAACAAAGTGCTGAAAAGGTCTTGGGGCAAGACAGAGGTGGTTACCGCTAATCAAGCCGCCGGTTGAGCCATCACCTCCTCGTAGCCAGCGCGGCGCTGGGAGTCGAGATGTTCGAGATGTTTGCGTTCGTTGTAATAGAGCTCCTGAAAGCGCAGGGCGTCGCTGTTGAGTTCGCTGAAGAGGGCCTCGATGCGCGATTCCATATCGCTCAGCGGTGCCAGGCCTGAAGCCGTGGCCCGGGCCTCCTCCCTTTCTTGCTCCAGCAGCCGGGCAATACAACGCTCCAGGGTCTCAAGACGCTGACTGCTCCAGGCATCCAGCAGATGCCGGCAGCGCTTGACGCTCTTCTGGCGCTCCAGAGATGCCGTGGCACCGCGCAGCTGAAGCAGGGGCTGGCCAAAAGCCATGCGCTGCAGCTCATTAGGCTCCAGCAAGGGCGTCAGCCTGGAGAGCAGGGCGCTCTGCTCCACCACCAGCTGATCACCCAGCAACCGGGGCAAATCAAGATCGGCGAGGTCTGAGCCGGGGTCTTGGCCTCGGTTGATCGCCTCGAGCCGGCCCACACCGAGGTTGACCTCCTCTAGGCCGCTAATCGCAGCCCAAAGCAGGCGGTGGTGCTTGAGGGCGAAATCATCGAGTTCGCGCTGCCGCAACTCCACCCGGATCGCACTGCGGTAGTTGGGGCAGTGCAGATACATCCGCAACACCTCCGCTTCTGCCCGCTCCCGAAGCCCAGCCTCACCCGGCAATTCCCACTTCTGGGAACGGCCATGCCAGCGCTGGCCTTTGACCTGCTGACGCAGATCGTCTTCCAGCTGGATCGCCAGACGGGCCTGACCACCGCTGAGGCGCTCGGCCACCCGCTGCAGATAGTGGCTGCGCACCGCGCTCTGGGGCAGCTTGCCAAGCAGGGCAACAAGGGCCGTCACCGCTAGCTGGAACTGGTCGGGGCGGGCTAGATCTCGGCCCTCGAGCACCTGCTCGATCTGCCAGTCGAGCCAGAGCGGCGCCTGATCAAGCAGGGCCCGGTAATCGCCGGCACCCTGGCTCTTAAGGAACTCATCGGGATCCTTGCCGGAGGGCAGCTGCAGCACCCGCAGCTCCAGCTGGCCCTGCAAGGCCAGCTGCTCCACTTCACCGATGGCCCGTTGGGCAGCGCGCACACCGGCGCCATCGCTATCGAAGTTGAGCACCATCCGGCGCCCCTCGCAGCAGCGGCAGAGCTGGGTGATCTGCTGGCTACTGAGGGCAGTGCCAAGGGACGCCACCGCGTTGGTGATGCCGGCGGCGTGCAGGGCGATGACGTCGAAGTAGCCCTCCACCACCACGGCCCGGTCGTCCTTGCGGATGGCGGCCGCGGCTTTGTCGAGACCAAAGAGGTGCTTGCCCTTCTCGAATATCTCAGTCTCCGGAGAGTTGAGGTACTTGGGCTCGCCGCCATCGAGGCTGCGGCCACCGAAACCGATCACCCGCCCTTGGCGGTCCTTGATCGGCACCATCACCCGGCCGCGGAAGCGATCGTAGAAGCCACGGCCGTCCTGGGAATTGGCGCCCTTGCGTGGCACCACCAGGCCTGCTTCCTCAAGCAACTCCGGCCCCAGCCCCTCCACCTGCTGCAGGTGGATTAGTAGGCCATCCCAACGGTCGGGAGCAAAGCCGAGCTCGAAGGCCTCCAGGGTGGCTTCACTCAAGCCGCGACTTTCGCGCAGATAGGTGAGAGCGGCGGCTCCCTCAGGGGCGCGCAATTGGCTGCGGAACCAACCAGCCGCCAGGGTGAGGACCCGGTGCAGCTGTTCGCGGCGGGAGAGCTGCTTGCGCAGCCGCTCCTGCTGGGGGCCATCGAGGGTCTCGATTGGCAGCTGGTATTTGCGCGCCAGCTCCAGCACCACATCGCTGAAGCTCTGACGCTGGTGCTCCATCAAAAACTTGATGGCATTGCCGCCGGCACCACAGGAGAAGCAGTAGTAGAACTGTTTGGCCGGGGACACCGTCATCGACGGCGATGTGTCGTCGTGGAAGGGACAGATGCCTACGTACTCACGCCCCTTCTTCTTGAGCACCACGTGCTCGCCCACCACATCAACGATGTCAGCCCGCTCCTTGACGGCCTCAATCGTGCGGGGGTGGAGACGCGGCAGGCTCAAGGAAGGGGCTAGTTGCGGTGGGCGCTGAAGCGAAGCCTGATTCTGACCGGGGGAGGCAAGCCATGCTCGGCATGGTGGCCAGTGCCCTGAGCTTTTCGCTGATGGGCGTTTGCGTCAAGCAGGTGGGCGGACGCATTCCCGCTGCTGAGGTGGTGTTCGCCCGGGCGATCGTGAGCGTGGCCCTGAGCTGGTGGCTGCTGCACCGAGCCGGGATTCCAGCGTGGGGCAATAGGCGCTGGCTACTGATCTGGCGCGGAGCGATCGGCACGGCCGCCCTGCTGTGTGTTTACGCCGCCCTAGCGGCCTTGCCCCTGGCAGCGGCCACGGTGCTGCAATACCTCTACCCACCGTTCACTGCCCTACTGGCCTGGCTGCTGCTGGGTGAGCCAATCGGCAAGCGAGTGCTGGCGGCCATGGCCCTGGGCTGGCTGGGGGTGCTGCTCGTTGCCCAGCCGGCCGGCCTGCTGCAGGGCGGCGAAACTCTGGCGCTTGTTCCCGTACTGATCGCCGTTGCCGGTGCCCTATTCACCGCCCTTGCCTACGTAAGCGTGCGCTCCCTAGGCACGAGTGAGCACCCCCTGGTGATCGTCTTCTACTTCCCTTTGGTGGCTCTGCCCTTGAGCTTGCCCCTGGTGGCCCTCAATCCCGTACTGCCCACCCCAGCGGAGTTGCTTTGGCTGGTCGGGGTTGGGGTATTCACCCAGCTTGGTCAGGTGTATCTGACCCGCAGCCTCACGGCCCTGCCGGCGGCGCGAGCAACGGCGATCAGCTACGTGCAAGTGCTGTTTGCCGGTAGCTGGGGCTGGTTGCTGTTCGGCGAGTCAATCGACAGCTGGACCATCGCCGGGGCTGGCCTCGTACTGGCAGCCACCCTGGTGAGCCTTAGCCAAAGTCAGCGACAGAAACCTTCTTAGCCTCGGCATGGGCGAGAACCCGGCGGCAAAACTCCACCAGCTCCTCCGGCGTCATGTCGTCTTTGGAGTCGTTGTCGCAGGTGCCAATCAGATGCCAGGCGAGCTGCTCGCCGGTCCAGTGGTCCAAGCCGCCCGATGCAATCACCGCGTTGTGAATCGCGATGCGGTATTTCTGCACATTGCTGCTGTCTAAGGCAGCCAGGCAGGCGGGCTCGTATCCATCCTTTAAGTCATGCCGATCAGCCCCTTGCCTTGAGTGGTAGCGGGTCGGTGATCCAGGTCTGCTGGCCGTCACCCCCAGCCCCGTCAGCGCCGGCAGATGCGGCAGGACCAACGGGGCGGGCCAAACGCCAGCTTTGCCCGCGCTCGCCCCGCTGCAGGAAGAGCTCAAAGGGACTGTCCACCCGGATCGGATCGCCAGAGAGGCGCCAGTCGAACTGGCCCTGCAGCCGCAGCCCCTTGGCCTCACCGATCCCGATCGGCTGCTGCTGAGCCACCCGCACCCGACTCACCTCCGGCATGCCGCCTGCATCTAGGGCCAGGGCATCAGCGATGGCGCCCTGGGTGAGCTGAATCTGCAACTCAAGGGCCTGCAACAACACCGACCGCGGCGGCTGAGCGGCAGTACTGCAACCGGTGAGCACTAGGCAAACCATCAACAGCAGTGGCAGCAAGCAGGCGCTCAACCGGCGAAGCAGCAGGGGCTGGGCACGGCTGAACACGGCGGGCACGATGGGGAACCTATTACTGACTCCATGATCGGCTGGCTGCAAGGGCAACTCAACCATCCCTGGCAGCAGGACAAGCGCTACGGCCTGCTGCTGGTGTGTCAGGGGGTGGGGTACGAGGTTCAGGTGAGCCAGCGTCAATGGCAGCAGCTGCCGGTGGAGGGCAGTGCTCTGGGGCTGCACATTCACCTGGCAATCCGCGACGACGCCTGGATTCTCTACGGCTTTGGTGAGCGCCACGAAAGGGATCTGTTTCGGGAATTGGTTGCCGTAAGCGGCGTAGGGCCCCAAATGGGCCTGGGATTGCTGGGAGTGATGGATCCCAGGGAGTTGGTACAGGCCATCGTGCAAACCGATCTACGCCGGCTCTGCCAGGCGCCCGGGGTGGGCAAGCGCACCGCCGAGCGCTTGGCTGTCGAGCTGCGCACCAAACTGCAACAGCGGTTTCTGGGGCAACTGGATAACCACGGCGATCCGGATTCGCTGGCAGACGGCCCCCTGCTGCCGGCAGAAGGCCGTGATGAAGTGCAGCTAACCCTGGCTGCCCTGGGCTACGAAGCCCTTGAAATCCATCGCGCCCTGCGCGCCGTAGCCGCTGTCGGCATGGGGGAGTCGGCCGGGGCAGAAGATTGGATCCGAGAGTGCCTGCGCTGGCTATCCCGCCCAATGGACTGAGACGGCAAAACCTATGTCCGCCAGAAGGTATGGTGGGAGCTTGCACCGTAGGTCCCCAAACCGGGCCCAGCCTGCGTTTTATTCCCCAGCCCATGCCGCTCACCACCACTAAAAAGCAGGAACTGATCAACGGTCACCAGACCCATGGCACTGACACCGGATCGGTGGAAGTGCAGGTGGCCATGCTCAGTGAGCGGGTCAGCCAGCTGACCGGCCATCTGCAGAAAAACAAGCACGATTTTTCTTCGCGCCAAGGCCTGCTGAAGATGATCGGACGCCGTAAGCGCCTGCTTGGTTATCTAAATGGCATCAGCAAGGAGCGTTACAGCGCTTTGATTGCCAAGCTCGGCATCCGGGGCTGATCGAGGCAGCCATGGCCGGAAAGGGAATGCAGGGTCGCGCCCAATCGGGCAAGGGCAACCCAAAACCGACCCGGCGTTCCGGCCCCAGCCAGCAGGTAATCCCTGACGCGGTTGCCAATCGCATGGCGCGCCGAATTGCAATCGGCACCGGCATTCCCACTTTGATGGGCATGGGCGTATTTATTGGCAGCTACTTATTAGTCAGCCGCCAAATCTTCGACGTTCCACCCAGTGCCACCTTGGCGGCATCGGGTGGATGTTTTTTTCTAGGGCTGCTGGGCTTGAGCTTCGGTGTGCTTTCCGCCAGCTGGGAAGAGAAGCCAGGCAGCTTGCTTGGCAGCGAGCAGATTGGACTCAACATCAGTCGCTTGCGCAGCTCGGTTAAGGCTATGCGCAATGGTGCGGGTAATCAGCCAACCAGCTCAGGCCGCCAAGAGCGATGAGCTGATGCGGGCCTGAAAATCGGCAGCGATGAGGGTATCAAGGGCAGCGCCCACATCGCCTACGCAGAATTGGGGGCCAAGCCGCACAAAGCGGGTCTGGCCCGCCTGACGAACCAGGGCCACCACAGGCACTCGCAGGCCAGCCTCGTCCTGAGGTGGCTTGTGACGATGTAGGCACTCGCGCAGGCGGTGCTGAATGGCGATGTCGGCGGCCTGATCGGCGGGTAAATCGACCATCAACAACTGCAGATCGTCAATGGAGCGGCAGTCCTCGACAATTAATTGCACCCGATCATCGCGGCGATCCACCGAAGCCCACACCAGCAAGCGCGCATCCACCATTAGGTGGTCGGCTAAACGGGCATAGCTTTTAGGAAAAACGACCGCCTCACAGCTGCCGGTTAGATCCTCAAGCTGAAGCACGGCCATCCGGTCGCCCTTGCGGGTGTTCACCTGACGCAGCTCAGGCACCATCACAATTGCACTCACCTTGGCCTTGTCGGCCATCTCCTCGAGATTGCCCAGAGCCACCGGCGATAGCAACTTCACCTGCTGGGCCAACTGTTTGAGGGGATGGTCTGATAAGTAAAAGCCCACCAACTCCTTTTCCAGGCGTAGTTTTTCGGTTGGGGGATAGTCGCGCACCGGAGCCGCTTTGGGGGCGGTGCTGATATCGGCCAGGCCGGTGGCAACGGAACCCCCAGCAGAATCGGCTGCGGCGCTGGCGCCAAACAAATCAAAGAGGTTGCCCTGACCGCTGGCCCGATCCTTGGCGCGGGAGCTGGCCCAGTCGATCACCAGATCCAGATCCGCCATCAATTGGGCGCGATTGCCCAGAGGCTCGAGGGCATCAAGTGCTCCTGAATGGATCAGGGCCTCCAAGGCGCGGCGGTTGAGCTGCTGACCAGGAATCCGATCGCATAGCTCGGCCAGGGAGTTGAAACGACCATCGCCAGAGCGAGCCTCAATCAACTGTCGAATCGCCCCATCACCCAAATTGCGAACGGCCGAAAGGCCAAACAGAATTCGATCGCCAACGGGTGTGAAATCGATGCCGGAAGCATTTACATCGGGGGGCATCACTTCGATACCCATAGCATTGCAGTTGGCGATATATCGCTGCACCTTGGCTGAGTCACCGGAATTTACGGTGAGCAGCGCCGCCATGTAGGCAACTGGGTAGTGGGCTTTGAGATACGCCGTTTGATAGGTCACCGCGCCATAGGCGGTGGAATGGCTCTTATTGAAACAGTATTCAGCAAATAGAACCATCTGCTCAAACAATGCCTCCGCTATTCGCGGTTCGACGCCACGTTCAGTAGCACCGCTCACGAAAAGGCTCTGGTGTTTCTCCATCTCACTCTTTTTCTTCTTACCCATCGCCCGCCGCAGCAGGTCTGCTTCGCCAAGGGAATAGCCCGCCAATTCCTGAGCGATCTTCATGATCTGCTCTTGGTAAACCATGATCCCGTAAGTCTCCTTAAGGATCGGCTCAAGCTTCTCGTGGGCTACATCAATTACCTCACGACCGTGCTTGCGATTAATGAATTTAGGGATCAGACCTGCATCAAGCGGACCGGGCCGGTATAGGGCCAAAATAGAAGATATATCCTCAAGTGATGAAGGCTTGAGATCGCGCACAATCTGGCGCATGCCGCTTGATTCAAGCTGAAAGATGCCCTCCAGATCACCACGGGCAAGCAGGGCGTAGGTACCTGCATCGTTAAGAGGCAGATCATCTGGGACAACCTTAACGCCACTATATTGCTGCACAAGATCGACAGTTTTATCGATCATTGTGAGATTTTTGAGGCCGAGAAAGTCCATTTTCAATAGACCCATCGACTCCACATCTTCCATGAAGTATTGAGTAATCACCTGGCCATCGTTGTTGCGCTGCAATGGGACCAATTCATCAAGGGGCTCCGCCGCAATCACCACGCCAGCCGCGTGTACGCCAAAGGTCTTGTTTGTTCCCTCAATACGCATTGCCATATCAACCCAGCGCTGTACCACTGGATCTTTTTCATATTTCTCGCGAAATTCTGGCGCCGGTGATTCGGCTCCGATCATTTCCTTGAGCTTGGCAGGTTTGCCTCGCACCACTGGGATCAACTTGGCCAGGCGATCCGCATCGCCATAGGGAATATCGAGTACGCGGGCCACATCCTTGAGCACTGCTTTTGAAGTCATACGGTTGAAGGTGATGATCTGGGCCACCTTCTCTTCGCCATAGCGCTTAGTGACGTAGTCGATAACTTCTCCACGTCGCTCGATACAGAAATCCGTATCAATATCTGGCATCGACTTGCGCTCTGGGTTCAAGAATCGCTCAAACAGCAAGCCATTGGTAACCGGATCAATGTTGGTGATCCCCAGGGCGTAGGCCACCAAGGAACCCGCCGCTGAACCACGACCCGGCCCCACAGGTATGCCGTTGTCTCGGGCAAAGCGGATGTAGTCCCACACCACCAGGAAGTAGGTGGGAAAACCCATCTGCTCCATTACCTGGAGCTCAAAGGCGAGGCGATCGCCGTAGTGGGGTTCGAAGCCAGCGCCACTATCCAGGCGCAGACGCTGCCGGAGACCCTGCTCGGCCACCTCAGTGAGATAGCTCACCGCTGTGTGCCCCGCCGGGATCGGGAAGCGGGGCATCTGATAGCGGCCGAGGATGTCGTAGGCCTCCACCTTTTCGGCCACCTTGGCCGTGTTGGCCACTGCTCGCTCGATCAGCTCAGAAGGAAGATGGTCATTGAACAGGGAGAGCATCTCTGCCTCCCCCTTGATGTATTCAGTCCCCGTGTAGCGCAGGCGTTTCACGTCGCTGATCAACTTGCCCGTAAGCACGCAAAGCAGCGCGTCGTGGGCTTCTACGTCGTTGGCACTGAGGTAATGGGCATCATTGGTGGCGATCAACTCAATGCCCAGCTCGGCACCGATGCGGGCAATGCCGGTGTTGACGATGCGATCTTCGATGCCGCCATGATCCTGGATCTCCAGGTAGAAGTCGTCGCCAAAAGTACGTTGATACCAGCTGGCAACCTCCCGCGCCGCATCGGGCCGGCCCTGCAAAATTGCCTGGGGAATTTCGCCTCCCAGGCAGGCAGTTGCCACGATTAACCCTTCGCTGTACTGGCTCAACAATTGCTTGTCGATACAGGCACGGGCAAAGATGCCCCGGCCGCGCATGCCGCGTAGGTGGCTGATGCTGGTGAGCTTCACCAGGTTGCGATAGCCGACCGCGTTCTTGGCCAGCACCACCAGGTGGTAGCGCTTCTCCTTTTTCTGCTGGGGGTCATCAATGGAGCCATTGATGACATACATCTCGTTGCCGATGATCGGCTTGATCCCGGCCTTGGTGCAGAGCTTGAGCAGCTCGATGGCGCCATACATCACACCGTGGTCGGTGAGTGCAAGGGCTGGCATGCCCAGCTCCACAGCCCGATCCACCATCGCCGGCAACTGGCTCGCCCCGTCTAGAAGGCTGTAGTCGCTGTGGTTGTGGAGCGGAACGAAGGCCAAGGGCAGCTCTAGCCGGAAGGCATCGGAAGCCTCCCCAAGCTAGGCGACCACGCAAGATCCAGTGTCATTTGCGCCCCGTACCAGGGCGAAACCACTAGATCTGGGGCCAGCGCCTAGGGCACCAATGGGGCCACAGGGCGAGCCTGCATCACTTGGGCAGCCAGTTCATATTGGTGAGCCACCTGAAGCAGGCGCGGCTCTTCAAGCACCCCCGTGATCAGCTGGAGGCCAATCGGCAGGCCCTCGAGATCAAAGCCGCAAGGCACATTGATAGCAGGCAGGCCAGCCATGTTTGCTGGGATCGTGAGCAGGTCGGCGAGGTACATGGCCAGGGGGTCGTCGCTGTGGGCGCCAAAGCCAAAGGCCGTGGTGGGTGAGGTGGGGGTGAGCAGCACATCCACCGCCTCAAAGGCCCGGTCAAAATCACGCCGAATCAAGGTGCGCACCTGCTGGGCTTTCTTGTAGTAAGCGTCCACATATCCGGCCGAGAGGGCGTAGGTGCCGATCAGGATGCGCCGCTGCACCTCGTCGCCAAAGCCCTCAGCCCGGCTGCGGGCAGTCATCTCGGCCAGGCTGGTGGCATCCGGAGCCCGGTAGCCGTATTTGACACCGTCGTAGCGGGCCAGGTTTGCAGAGGCCTCCGAGGGCGCAATTACGTAGTAGGTGGCGATGCCGTCGTTGAAGCGGGGGCAGCTCACATCCACCAGCTCGCAGCCCAGGGCCTCCAGCTGGGCGGCAGCGGCCAGCACCGCAGTCTTCACCTGGGGATCAAGGCCCTCAGCCTCGAAGCACTCGCGCACCATGCCCACCCTCAAACCAGCAACAGGCTGGTCAAGGGCGGCGACGTAATCGGGCACGGGGGCCTGCAGGCAGGTGGCATCGCGCGGATCCGCACCGGCGATCACCTGCAGCAGCTCGGCCGCATCCGCCACCGAGTTGGTGAAAGGGCCCACCTGGTCGAGGGAGCTGGCAAAGGCAACCAGGCCATAGCGGCTGACGCGGCCATAGGTGGGCTTCAAACCCACCACCCCGCAGAAGGAGGCGGGCTGGCGAATCGACCCGCCGGTATCGGAGCCAAGGGCAGCGATGCACTCGCCTGCTGCCACTGCGGCGGCGCTGCCACCGGAGCTACCACCAGGCACCCTGTCTGGATTCCAAGGGTTGCGGCTGGGGCCGAAGGCTGAGGTCTCGGTGGAGCTGCCCATGGCGAACTCATCGAGGTTTGTCTTGCCAAGCAGGACAGCGCCAGCCTGCCAGAGGCGTTCGGTAACAGTGCTCTCGTAGGGGGGCACGAAGTGCTCCAGCATGCGGCTGGAGCAGGTGGTGGTAACCCCCTTGGTGCAGAGGTTGTCCTTGATCGCCAGCGGAATACCTGCCAGGGGTGGCAAAGCTTCTCCAGCGGCGCGGCGGGCGTCGATACGGTCCGCATCTGCCCTGGCCCGCTCGGCAGTTATCTCGAGATAGGCGTGAACAGTGGGATCTACCGCCTGGATGCGGGCAAGATGGTGTTCGGTGAGTTCACGGGCTGAAACCTCACCCTTCTCCAGTTGTTGACGCCATTCGGCAATTCCCTGTTCGCGCGAATCAGCGATCCCCATCAACCCTATGGCCAGTTGAATTGGACGCTATCAGTCAGCGGCAACGGCCAAGACCCCTCAGTCGAGCTCGGTGAGTGGTTCCCCCCGACGGGTGCGCAGCAACTGGTGATCCAGGGAACCGGGAGACTCGGTCCGGAGGTCGTTCAGGAATGCCGGCAGATGGGTTTCAAGCGTGCCGCGACGCACGAAAGGGCCAAACCAATAGACAGCGTTTGGGGAGTGGGTTTCAACCCGTGCCCACCAGGCCAGGCCCAGAGCGTTAGCGCAGCTGCGCACTGGCCACAGCAGGGAATTCATCAGGCGGGGTCAGCAAGTTGAACATTCTGCCCGGCGACGGTACCGGGCCCCATGTGCAGAGTCACAGCTGAATGTCCCCAAGGAAACCTGACTTGCTGGACGGGTCGAAACCGAGCTCAATCCCCGATTCCGGCTCCGGCGAATCCACTGATGCACACAGCTCCTCAGCCACTACCTCTGCCAGTTCCTCTGTTAGTTCATCTGGCTCAAGCCCACGCTCAAGCAGGGGCTCAAGCTCAAGCAGGGGCTCGAGGGAGGCGTCTGCCTGGTTTGGAGAAATCTTTTCGGAGAATGAATTGCTCTCCTCGATAGCCTGGGTCGCCTCGCCTAAATCGAGGCTGGCGGCTGGAGCGGGCAGCTGGGGGCGCACCAGACGTGGAGCGGGCTGGGAGCCGCTCAAACCCTTCATCCAGCCCCGCCGAGCGACCTCATAGAGCAACAGGGCTGTAGCCACAGAGGCATTCAGGCTGGGTGTGGCACCACGCAGGGGGATGCGCACCAGCTGGTCGCAGTTGCGGCGCGTGAGCATGGATAGGCCATCACCCTCAGAGCCGGTAACAATCACAAGGGGCCCTGCCAGATCGGCTTCCTCCAGGCTGACTGTGCCCTCGGTTGCCAAACCCACGACCCGATAGCCCTCCTGTTTGAGGGTGTCGAGGGCGCGATTGAGATTCACCACACGGGCTACGGGCAGATGTTCAAGGGCACCGGCAGCCACCTTGGCCACCGAGCCAGTAAGGCCAGCGCTGCGGCGCTGGGGCAAAACCAGGCCATGGGCGCCTAGGGCTTCGGCGCTGCGCACAATCGCGCCGAGGTTCTGGGGATCGGTGAGACCGTCTACCGCCATTAGCAAGGCCGGCTCGCCAATGGTGGCGCAGCCCTCCATCAGGGTCGGCAGATCGAGAGTCTCGGCCGCTGCTGTCTGCAGGGTGATGCCTTGGTGCACAGCACCACCAGTGAGCTGACCCAGGCGCGCCCAGGTGACTTCCTCCACCAGCACTCCCGAGGATTTGGCCTCGCGCAGCAGCTGTAGAAACTTCGGACTAAAGCGAATTTCCGGCGTGCACCAGACCCGGTGAATCGGGCGACCGCTCTCCAGAGCAGCTTGAGCTGGGTGGCGACCCCAGATCAGGTCGGTACTGGGATCGACGCTGTGGCGCTCCGCATCACCACTGGGGGGCAGGCTATCGGCATCGACGATCAGAGGCTTGGCAGCGAACCTGCCAGGCGTGGGGCGGCCGCCTCCGTCGAAACGTCGACCATCTGCTCTACCACCCCCTTCAAAGCGACGGCCATCAGGGCGACCTGAGTCGGGACGGCGGCCCTGGGGACGACCTTCAAAGCGGCCCCCTGGTCGCCGTTCGTAAGGCTTGCTATCGGAGCCAGAGCGGTCGCTAGAAAAACGGGGAGCAGGCGGACGGTCGAAGGACGGACGATCTCCGGAAAAGCGCTCTGGCCGGCGGTCGCTGTAGGGACGCTCGCTGTCGCCGCGCCGTTCAAAAGGTCGGCGCTCGCCGCGACTGCTGGGGCGATCGGTTGATGCTTCTCGGCGGGGCTGGAAGCGGGATACACCCCTTGGAACGGGGCCTGCCCCGGGCTCGCGCCGGGCGTCCCTTTCCTTAGGCCCCTCCCGGCCTTCACCAGCTCCCTCGCGGCGCCATTCCGGCTTGGGACCGCTGAAGCGGCTTGGGCGGCCAGCCCCGCGGCCGCCGCTTCCCGCGCGCTTCTCGGGACGACGCTCAAATCGTGGGCTCATGGCGATGTCTGCAGGTTATGGATCGTTCTCCTTCAAGTGATCTAGCAGTTCGGCTAACCGGGCAGGCTCGTGGAGAAACAACCAACCGAGCAGGGCCTCAAGGCCAGTGGCCTGTCCATATGCCGCCGCGTCCCCCCGCCGGGGCCCCCGGCCAGCCCGATTGCGGCCCCGGCGCACCAGATCGCGTTCGGCATCACTGAGCTGTTGGTCAAGCCTCTCCAGAGCAAGGGCCTGGGCATCTGCGCGCACCACCTGAACAACTTCTTGGTGCAGGGTGTGGGAGCGGCCTGGACGCTGGCAGCGCTGCAGGCGGTGATGAAGCTCCCAGACCGCATCACCTAGCCAGGCCAGCTGCAGGGGCCCTAGCTCGGCTTGGGGCGGATGGGGAGCAAGGCCAGCCAGCCAACTCGAAGCCGGCTGGCTGGCCTTCAGGGGCTCAGGCGGGGAGGTTGCCAAGAGCTGTGTCGAGGTCGGGCTGCAGGTGCAGAAATTCTTCCAGGCGTACCAGCTTCACCGTTTGTACAACCCGGGCATTACCCACCACCAAAAACTTCTGCCGATCGGTGTTGCACTGCTTGGCAAGCTGCACTAGAGCGCCAAGACCGGAAGAGTCGAGGAAGTCGATGTGGCTGAGATCGATCACCACTGGCCGACCAATGCCGCGATGAGAGGCCACAAATTCCCCAAACTGTTTGTCGGAGTAGGCATCTAGTTGGCCAGTGAAGCGGAACAGCTGGCAGTGAGCCTGCTGCTCGAAGCCCCCTCGCAGGGACACCGTCAATCGCTGCAGGTCGTTGATGGCTCCAGTCCTCGATCTGTTCTGGGGCGAAGTGTAGGGAGCAAATTTGCCGTTGCAGAAGACGCAACAAAAGTGCGTCAGCGGCGGCTGGCCATCAGGGCCGTGAAGCGAGCAAAGTGATGATCGGCATCGTGGGGACCGGGACTTGCCTCCGGGTGGTACTGGATGCCAAACGCTGGAGCCCTAAGCATCTCAATAGCGGCCACGGTGTGGTCGTTGAGATTGCTGTGGGTCACCCGCACCCGGTCTAGGGGCAAGCTGTCTGGGTCTAGGGCAAAGCCATGGTTTTGGCTGGTGATCTCCACCAGACCAGGGCTACCGCAAGGGTGGTTCAGGCCGCGGTGGCCGAAACCCAGCTTAAAAGTTGTGCCGCCGAGGGCTAGCCCCAGGATCTGGTGTCCTAGGCAGATGCCAAACAGGGGCAGATCGGGCTGGGCAATTAGGCCTTTTGCGAGCTCGATGCCACTGCTAACGGCGGCCGGATCGCCAGGTCCATTGGACAGAAACACTCCCTCGGGCTTGTGACTGAGCACTTGCTCCAAGCTGGCAGCAGCGGGGAGCACGGTCACCTCGCAGCCGTGGGCAGTAAGGCGCTCAAGGATCGCCCGCTTGATGCCGAAATCGATCGCCACCACCTTGTAGGGGCGATCGGGCTGGGGCTGAAGACGGGCATCGAAGGCCGCCCCGCAGGCTTGATTCCAGCGATAAGGCTCTGGGGTGGACACCAGCGCCGCCAGATTGAGGCCCTGCATCGAAGGAGCCGAACGCACCTGATCAAGAAGGGCCACCGCCGAGGTGCTGTCGCTACAGATCGCGCCATTGATGGCGCCGCCATCACGCAAATGACGCACCAGTGCTCGCGTATCTACAGCGCGAATCCCAACTACTCCGTGGCGGAGCAGCCAGCTGTCCAAGTCCCCTTGCGAGCGCCAGCTGCTGGGGCGAGGTGAAAGCTGGCGGGCAATCACCCCCCGCACATGGGGACAATCCGCTTCTTGGTCAGCGTCGTTAACCCCGGTGTTGCCAAGTTCTGGGTAGGTGAAGGTGACCAACTGCCCGGAGTAACTCGGGTCGGTCATGACCTCCTGATAGCCGGTCATACCGGTGTTGAATACCACTTCTCCGATGGCCGTGCCCCGGGCCCCAAAGGCCTCACCCCGAAGCACGGTGCCGTCGGCCAACACCAGCAAGGCAGTGGCAGCGAACTCGCTCACGGGTTGAGGGCAGTTGATTCGATCATCCCGCAAGGGGGGCTGGCAGGGCGTCGCGCAGCCGCTCCAGAGCTTGCCAGCCAGCTCCACTGGCCAGGGCCTGCTGGGCCTGACTCACCCCAGCGGCGACCGAGTCGGTTAGGCCAGCGGCCCAGAGCACCAGAGCCGCGTTTAGGGCAACCACATCAGTCTGGGCGCGGCTACCTCGGCCCTGGAGCACAGCTTCGAGGATGGCTTTATTGGTGGCGAGATCTCCACCCGCCAGATCGGTGATCGGGGCCAGCTGCAGTCCCAGGCTCTCCGGATCAAGCTGGTCGCTACGCACAACTCCAGACTCCACCAGACGCAGCGAGTTAATACCCGCCAGGGAGGCCTCATCAAGGCCGCCGTGGCCATGCACCACCACTGCCCGACGCAGCCCCATTCGTGCCAGTGCCTCAGCCATCGGATCGAGCAGATCAGGCCGGGCCACCCCGAGCACCTGGGCCTCAGGCCGCAGCGGATTCACCAGTGGGCCGAGCAGATTAAAAACAGTCCGGACCCCCAGGCTGCGGCGCAGCGGTGCCAGTCCCACGAGAGCTGGATGCCAGCCAGGAGCAAACAAAAAGGTGACTCCCGCGATGGGTAGGGCAGCGATCACCTGCTCTGGTGGGGCCTGAAGGTGAATGCCGGCGGCCTCGAGCACATCGGCGGAGCCCACCCGACCACTGGCGCTGCGATTGCCATGTTTGGCCACACGGGCGCCGCAGGCAGCCGCAACAAACGCTACGGCCGTTGAAATATTGAAGCTGTCGGCCCCATCGCCTCCGGTACCGCAGGTATCAACAAGAGCTAGGCAGGGACGGGCAGCTGGCAGCGGACAGGCCTGGCGCAACACCTCTGCCATGGCCGCCAACTCCTCACCGCTTACTCCCTTAGCCCGCAGGGCGGCAAGCAGTCCCCCGGTGAGAACTGGATCGATCTGTTCAGCCAGCCAGCCCTGCATTAGCGAGGTGGCCTGTTGAGTGGACAGCGATTCGCCATTAAGCAGCTGGTCCAACAGGGCTGGCCAGGACTGAACAATGGCCATAGCTAGAAAAAAGCCCGGGTGCAAAGCACTCCGGGCCGGGTGATGGGGACTTCCCCACTATCACCCGAAGAAGGGGTAAATGGCGATGGCTGCCCTGGTGAGTTGTCAGCTCTGCTCCTGGTCCGCGGTATCGAAGCTTGAGCCCACCGCCTCACTCGCCGCCGGTGCAGGCCGGTAACCCTTAGCCCAGATCGCCTTGGTGCGGCTGTGCAAATCATTCCGGCTCATGCCCCACAGGCGCAGGGCCTTGGCTAGATCGGAGCTGAGATCACGGGCACCAGGAAAGGCCTCATATCTCATCAATAAGCGGGCTGCATCAACCAGGTTTGCGTCGGCTGGCACCTCGGCAGCAAGTAGCCGATCCACCACATCCCTGTCAGTGGCATAAAGCGGATGGCTTTGGTCGCCGCTGCTGGATTTGGACGGATCGGAAGCCATGGCGGAGCCGTTGCTGAAGCCAGCCTGCCGGAAAAGCAGCTCCCTAGGTTGGTGGCACCTGTGCACCCGGCCCCTGATGGGAGCCATTCGGCTGGATCTGATCCTTCGCTATCTGCGGCCCCATCGCAAGGTGGTGATGGTTGGCGTCGCCGCCCTTGTGGTGGTGAACCTGCTGAGCGTCTCAATCCCCCTATTGGTGCGTCGGGTAATCGATGACCTCCAGGATGGTTTCGCTCTCCAAGACGTGCTGACTCAAGCGGCCCTGATCGTCGCCCTGGCGACGATGATGGGCGCGGCACGGCTCTATTCCCGAATGTTGGTGTTTGGCGTGGGGCGCCAAGTGGAGGCAGACCTAAAGCAACAGATTTTTGATCACCTGCTTAAGCAGGAGCCTGGCTGGGTGCAAACCACCGGCAGCGGCGAAGTGATCAGCCGGGCCACCTCCGATGTTGAGAACGTGCGCAAGCTGCTGGGCTTCGCCGTGCTCAGCCTCACCAACACGGTGCTTGCTTACGCCCTGACGCTTCCGGCAATGCTCTCAATCGACGCCTGGTTGACCCTGGCGGCGATTGGGCTCTATCCGCTGATGTTGATGGTGGTGCGTCTGTTTGGCGGTCGCATGATGCGCCAGCAACGCCGCCAACAGGAGGCTCTGGCCTCGCTGAGCGACTTGATCCAGGAGGACCTTTCCGGGATCAGCGCCATCAAGATTTACGGCCAGGAGAGCACCGAACAGGCCGCCTTTGCGGGTCGCAACCGCATCTACCGAGATGCCGCCCTGAATTTGGCCCGCACCCGCAGCACCCTGTTCCCGCTGCTGGAAGGCATCTCCTCAATCAGCCTGCTGCTGCTTGCTTTGGGCAGTGGCCAACTAGAAAGCGGACGCCTCAGCATCGGCGACCTTGTTGCTTTAATTTTGTTTGTGGAGCGGCTGGTGTTCCCCACCGCTCTGCTGGGCTTCACCCTCAATACCTTTCAGACAGGTCAGGTGAGCCTGGAGCGGGTAGAAGAGCTGTTGAGACGCCGCCCCTTGATCATTTCGCCAGTTTCACCAACCCCCCCTGCCTTGCCCAGCCAGGGGGCTGTTGAGGCCCGGGGCCTCACGGTGCGGTACCCAAACGCTCCCCGACCAGCGTTGGTGGATGTCAGTTTTGAGCTCAACCCTGGTGAGCTGGTAGCGGTGGTGGGACCCGTGGGCTGCGGCAAAACGACCCTGGCCCGGGCCCTTGGCCGCATGGTGGAGGTAGATCCGGGCCAGCTCTGGTTGGATGGAGTCGATATCACTGACCTGGAATTAGCTGAGCTGCGGGCCCGGGTGGGGCTAGTACCACAGGAGGGCTATCTGTTCACCGCGAGCCTTGCCGACAACCTGCGCTACGGCGAGCCCGATGCGCCGTTGGAGCGGGTAGAGATGGCTGCTCGCCAGGCCAGGCTTGAAGGTGATATCAAGGGATTCCCCGATGGTTACCAGACCCTGGTCGGGGAGCGGGGCATCACCCTTAGCGGCGGCCAGCGCCAGCGCACGGCCCTGGGAAGGGCCCTGCTAGTACGTACCCCGCTATTGGTACTGGACGACGCCCTAGCCAGCGTCGACAACACCACCGCAGCTGAAATCCTGCGCACAATTCGCCGCGAGCAGGCCAACGCCCAGTCGAATATGCAAGGACTGGGTCGCACGGTGCTGATGATCAGCCACCAACTCTCGGCCGCAGCCGCCTGTGATCGTGTTTTGGTGCTTGAGGAGGGGCGGCTTGTCCAGCAAGGGCACCACAGCGAGCTGCTGGCTGTGCGCGGAACTTACCAGCGACTCTGGGACCGAGAACAGGCAACTGAACAACTGAAGGCAGCCGGCTGATCTCAACACTTGTTGAGCTGTTCAGACAAGCGACCCGGATTGGGCTTAGGTGGGAGGTGTCGCCTCTCGCGTTCCCCGTCCAGGAGCACCCATGGAGCCAGTTGCCCCGTTTTCCGGCTTGCCCTATCGGCTGCGCTGCACCCTGACTTTCGGCGACATTTACGGCCAGATCCTGATCTGGATGCTGGTGATATTTGCCAGCCTGGCGGCCGGACTGGCCTTGATGGGAACTAGCAAGCCGATTTTTGCGCTGGTGGGTGTGGGTCTGATCCTGGTTCTATCATTGCCATTTCTGCTATTCGTCTTCACCACCACCCTGTTAAATCACATCGCCTTTGAGCCCGACGCAGCATCTAAAGGGACTGCCTAGGCTCGAAATTAACTGCGATTACCAGCGTGTTCGGGCTGTTTCAGAGCACTCCTCAGGCCCAAAGCCCCCATGCTGTGCTGGGCACTCCGATTGACATGGCCCCAAAAGCCGGTCAGGCGGAAGCATTTTTTGGGTGTGGTTGTTTCTGGGGAGCAGAAAAGGGCTTTTGGCGCCTGCCTGGAGTATTCACCACGGCTGTGGGCTATGCCGGGGGCTCGCTTCAGGACCCCAGCTACGACCAGGTGTGCTCCGGCCGCACCGGCCACAGTGAGGTCGTGCGGGTGGTCTGGGATAAATCCCTGATCGATTTCAGTGATCTACTCAAGTTGTTTTGGGAATGCCACAACCCCACCCAGGGGGATCGCCAGGGCAATGACCGAGGCAGTCAGTATCGCTCGGTCATCTATGTAGAGGATCCAGGCCTGCTGACCCAGGCAGAAGCTAGCCGTGACGCATATCAGGCCCTTCTGACCAGCGCCGGCTTTGGGGCGATCACCACGGAGCTGCGCAGCAACCAAACCCTTTGGTTTGCCGAGCCATATCACCAGCAATATTTAGCCAAGCCAGGTAGTCGCCCCTACTGCTCGGCCCAGCCGACTGGCCAGAGGCTCGCAAATTTTGCGGGTGCGTCCTACAAGCTCGACCCACGTGTGTGGTCTTCTTACGACTGGTCAGTGGCCCACTGCATTTTGCGGGGTGACAATGACCCTATTCAGCTGGCCTGACCATGTTTCTGCCGCTGCTTGCCCTTGCCCTGCTCTCCATGGGGTCGCCCTGGTGGGAGGACTACGGCATCACTGAAAAGTTCATCTGCCCCGATCAGCGCCGGGTCATCCTGGAGCGCAATGACGCCCAGGCCTCACTCCTGGCTGGCCGCTTCCGATCCACCCTATTTCGCGTGGCTTCAGAATTGCCAGGCATTCGCTACAGCAACGAGCAGCTAACGCTGATCCTCAGGGGAGATGTGCTGATCATGGAGCAACAATTCTTGCGGTTGGAGTGCTTACGCACAGAGCAAGTATGAGGAGCCAGTTCCTGTGACTCCTTTACCCGATCGAGTCGTGATTCTCGGGGTGTTGATCACCCTGGGACTCTGTTTTTCCCTGATTTTCTGGAGCGTCAAGCTGAATCCGCGGCCCGAGCCCCAGCTCCAATGGCGAGATAGACCTTCCAGCCAGCCATCTGGCTGGCCGAGCGATCCCAAGCCCCACTTGCTATGAGCAAGCTCGTTCCCAAGCCTCGCAATCGCCCCCTGCATCCGCTGCCCAAGGGGCTGGTAGAGCTTTACGGGTTGCTGGCGGTGTTGTTTGTGCTGGTGCCGGAATGGATGGCTGGTGGGGCCCTGCTGAGTTTCTCGGCCAACCGCAAGGGTTCCGACCTGCCTGCAGCCTCAGCCGTATGGAGCCGATTGCCCGAGTTGCGGCTAGCTAGTCTCGGGGTCGGTGAACTGAGGCAGCTGGCCAGTCGCCTGCGAATTCCCGGGTACGCGGTTCTGGGGCGAGAGCGACTCACCGTGCGGCTTATCCGACGGCTGAAACAGCGCAAAGCGCTGTGGTAGTTTCAACCTGCCGGGGCGTAGCGCAGCTTGGTAGCGCACCACTTTGGGGTAGTGGGGGTCGCAGGTTCAAATCCTGTCGCTCCGATTTTTAACCGTCCACCATTTTTGGTGATTTCTTTTTTTGCCGGCTTCCCCAGCCGGTTTTTTTGCCGCCAGTCGTTCACTCAAGCCGGGTGCTCACCCGGAGGCGTTCCAGCCAAAGGTTGACGCGAGGTCGCAACCGTGGCGGCACCTCCTGCAGCAACTGGCCCAGCTCCTGGGCCGCTAGCCGGCGTATATCGCGCACGTCGACCCGCCATAGCCCCTCCGCCTCTTGAATCAGCCGCGCCCAAGTGCGCACTGCCTGCCAGCGGAGCAGCCGTTGCTGCGGCATTCGACCAGCCATGGGATCCATGGCAAATATCAATCCAGCCTGCGGAGGCCACGGCCAAATGGGGTGAAGGTGCCGTTCGGCTTCAGAGATTGGAACAAAAGCTTTACGTATCACAAGTCCCAGTTTTGGGCTCAAGCTGCCACCGAATCGGCCTCCACCCGCTGCACCAGGAAAGGTAAAGACTCGGCTTGGCGCTTGCTGAGCCGGCGGCTCCAGGCACCCCGCACCGGCTCATTCCAGCGAAAGCCTGCCTGTTTGGCCTTATGTCGTTCGGCATAGGGGAGATTGGCCCGGTAGAGCAGCCTGGGCTCTAGTGCTGCCACGAGTAGGGCCTCCAGATCGGAGCAGCGCTCCAACACCTGAACGAGGTAGGTGCAATCGGTGAGGGCCCGATGGGCAGCCCACACTGGAACCCCGTAGGCCAGGGCCAGATCTCGTACCGAAGGGGCCGACCGCAGGTGCCGCTCTGGCGGCCACTCGATGTCATCCATCGAGCAGATCCAGGGCTTTTCAATTGAAGGCAGCGGTTTTTTGCCAAACCATTGGGCATCAAAAGCAGCGTTGTGGGCGAGCACAGCGTCGGCCACCTCCAGCAGGGCCTGGAAATGCTGGAGGCCCGCCTGCCAGGGCTGGGATAGGCGGGTCACCATTGCAGCTATGCCGTTGACATGTTCTGCTGGGTTCTCCGCCGCCGGCAGCAAAAAGGAAACCTGGCTCAATACCGACCGACGGGGCACGTGAAACAGAACGGCTCCTACCTCAATGCACTGGGCTGATGCTGGGTCAAGTCCCGTGGTCTCTGTGTCAAGGACCAGCAGGGTGGTCGGCGGTAGCTGGGACCGTGTTGGCACAAAGCTGAGCAGGTCGCTTTGCTGCCAGAGGCTGGGCTGTTCCTCGATCGGGCCAGTCACGTCTGCCTGCTCTGCTAAATCCATCGTCCCAGTTCACTGTGGCGGCAACCAGGGGCAACTGCCTAGGGTTAAAAAACCAATTTCGTTTTTGCTGATATGGGCTTAACCGCCGGAGATCGAGCCCCCCTCGTAGCCCTCAGCGATCACACCGGCAGCGAGCGTCGCAGCGATCAGCTAGCCGGCAAGGCATTGGTGCTGTTCTTCTATCCAAAAGACGACACCCCAGGCTGCACGGCTGAGGCCTGCGCCTTCCGCGACAGCTACGCCGATCTCCAGGCTCTGGGGGCTGAGGTGTGGGGTGTCAGCGGTGATGATCTGGCCAGCCACCAACGCTTTGCAAGCCGCCACAACCTGCCATTCCCCCTATTGGTGGATGGGGGCAACTCGCTGCGCAAGGCCTTCGGGGTGCCAAGTGTGCTCGGCTTGCTGCCAGGCCGGGTCACTTATGTGATTGATGGTGAAGGGGTGATCCGTCACGTGTTTAACAACCTGCTGGATGGCTCAGCCCATCGCAACGAAGCTCGGGCGGCCCTGCAGCGCTTGGCCCTTTGAGCATGCTTGGCTGGCGGCAGCGTGGTGATATTTGGCAGTTAGATGCCAAGCGGGCCAACCGCGGTACGGTCGAATTCATCGGCGGCAGCTACCTAGCGGCCACTCCTCAGCTCAGCTACCGGCGGCTTTTGGAAGGTCTCGCGGTTCGGGGCTGGCGGATTCGGGCCTGGAGCTATGTGCCCGGCTTTGACCACCAGGACCAGGCCAATACAGCCTGGCGAAGGTTCCGCCAGTTGCGGGATGCCGATGTTGAGGGCGAAGAGCCTGGCCAGGTGTGGCTGCGGCTAGGCCACAGCCTGGGGTGCAAGCTGCACCTGCTGGCGCCTGATGGAGGCCGGGGCGCCGCCGGCCTGGTGTCCCTGAGCTTCAACAACTTCTCAGCTGAGCGCTCCATACCGCTGCTGGCGGAGCTCGGGCAGCAATTCAACTTTCGCAGCGAATTCAGTCCTTCACCGGAGGAAACCCTGCAGCAGGTGGCGCGCACCTATCTCCAACCCCGCAACTTATTGGTGCGCTTCAATCGCGACCAAATCGATCAGAGCAAGCGGCTGCTGGGGGTGCTGCAAGGGCGTCGAGGAGATGCCAGCCGGTTGATGGAACTCCCAGGCGATCACCTCGCTCCAGCTAGCGCAGGGTTGCGTCAGAGTTTGCTAGGTAAGTGGGCAGACGATCCCACCAGAAAGCGAGCCCTGGACAGCATCGCGGCGACGATTGATAACTGGGACGGCCTAAACCCTTAGGGCATCGAGTACGGAACGATCTTCCAAGGTGGAGGTGTCACCGGTCACTTCCTGGCCGGAGGCCAGGGACCGCAGGATGCGGCGCATGATTTTGCCGCTACGGGTTTTAGGTAGGGAATCGGTGAAGCGAATTTCATCGGGCTTGGCGATTGGGCCGATCTCCTTGCCCACATGGGCCCGCAACTCGGCAATCAGGGCGTCTTCGCCGCTGCGGCCCGTCTCCAGGGTCACAAAGGCCACAATGCCTTCACCCTTGAGCTCATCTGGCCGGCCCACCACCGCCGCCTCGGCCACGGCCGGGTGGCTCACCAGGGCGCTCTCAATTTCCATCGTGCCTAGCCGATGGCCACTCACGTTGATCACGTCATCAACTCGGCCCATCACCCAGAAGTAGCCATCGGCGTCACGGCGGGCACCATCACCGGCGAAATAGAGATAGGAGCCATCGGCGGGTCTGATCTCCTCCCAGTAGCTCTTGCGAAAGCGCTCCGGATCGCCATGCACGGTGCGCATCATTCCTGGCCAAGGCCTTCGCACTGCCAGGTAGCCACCGGCATCAGCCGGCTGGGATACGCCGTCCATGTCGACGATGTCAGCGGCGATTCCAGGCAGGGGCAGGGTGCAGGAGCCAGGTTTTGTGGGGGTGGCGCCGGGCAGGGGGCTGATCATCACGCCGCCGGTTTCGGTTTGCCACCAGGTGTCCACTACCGGGCAGCGGTCGCCGCCGATCACATCCCGGTACCACATCCAGGCCTCGGGATTGATCGGCTCCCCCACGGTGCCCAGGATTCGCAATGAGCTCATGTCGTATTGATCCGGCACGGCTCGGCCTCCCTTCATAAAAGCCCGGATCGCCGTGGGGGCGGTGTAGAAGATTGTGCAGCGATGCTTCTGAATTACCTCCCAGAAGGCACCTGGCTTGCTCGGCCTGGGAGCACCCTCGTACATCACCGTGGTGGCGCCATTGGAGAGGGGCCCGTAGACGATGTAGCTATGGCCGGTGATCCAGCCCACATCGGCCGTGCACCAGTGGATGTCGTCCTCGCGGATGTCGAAGATCCACTGGAAGGTGAGATGGGCCCAGAGGTTGTAGCCGGCGGTGGTGTGTACTACCCCCTTAGGTTTGCCGGTGGAGCCAGAGGTGTAGAGCACAAATAGGCGGTCTTCGCTGGCCATGGGCTCGGCGGGGCACTCTGGGCTCTGCCCATCCACCAGCTCGTGCCACCAGTGGTCCCGGCCGGTAGCCATTGCGCAGTCGCCCTTAATTCGCTGCACCACCAGCACATGCCCAACGCTGGGTGCGCCGCCATTAGCCGCGAGTGCCTCATCCACCGCGGGCTTGAGGGGCACGGGCTTGTCCTTACGAAAGCCACCATCGGCGGTGATCACAGCCTTCACCTGGCCATCGATCAGCCGATCCCGTAGGGCATCGGCTGAGAAGCCGCCGAACACCACCGAGTGGGGGGCACCGATGCGGGCACAGGCCAGCATGGCAATCGCTGCCTCCGGGATCATCGGCATGTAGAGGGCAACTAGATCCCCCTTGCCGATGCCAAGAACCTTGAGGGCATTGCTGGCTTTACACACCTCGGCATGCAGTTGGCGGTAAGTAAAACTGAGGCTGTCGCCGGGCTCCCCTTCCCAAATCAGGGCGGTCTTATCTGCCCGAGGGCCATCGAGGTGGCGATCGAGGCAATTGAAGCTCAGGTTGGTGGTGCCCCCTGTAAACCACCTAGCGAAAGGCGGATCACTCCAATCGAGCACCGAATCAAAAGGCTCAAACCAGTGCAGCTCACTACGGGCCAGGTCGCCCCAGAAGGCATCGGGATCACTTTCTGCCTTGCCGCAAAGGGCCCGGTAGGCATCCAGAGAGCCAATGCGGGCCGAGGCGGCCAGCTCAGCTGGCGGCGCAAATAACCGTTGCTCCTGGAGCACCGATTCGATCGTCGGGCCCGTTGTGGCATCAGGCATGGAGCAGAGGAAGACAGATGCTGGCAGCCATTCAAGCCAGCTCGCGCTTTATCCGAAGCTGCCTTGCGCTGGCATGTAACGGGACGTCGTGATGCAAAGTAGGTATATGGGTCCTGCCGCTTGCCTGTTCGATCTCGACGGCCTGCTCCTCGACACTGAACCACTACAAGCCCGGGCCTGGTTTGAGGCTGCAGTCCATTTCGGCTGCGAGCTCAGTGCTGAACAACTGCTGAGCCTGCGTGGCCAGCGGCGGCTGGATTGCGCAGCCCTGGTGTGCGGCTGGATCGCTGCTACAGGAGCCAATTCCCCTGGTTGCGACGCCCTACTGGCCGTGCGTCAACCGCTAGCCGACGCACTGGTGCCAACCGCAGCAGCCATGGATGGCGCCGCGGAACTGGTGCAGGCCTGCTGGGATCGCCAGATCCCCATGGCCCTGGTCACGAGCAGCACCCAGGAGGCGGTCCGGCGCAAGGCTGCACCTCACCAATGGTTGGAACTGATCCAGGAGCGGGTCTATGGCGATGATCCGGCGCTGGCTGCTGGCAAGCCCGCACCTGATCCATTTCTGCTTGCAGCTGAACGCCTTAACACCAAACCCTGCGATTGTTGGGCCTTCGAAGATTCAGCCGCAGGCATCCAAGCTGCCGTGGCGGCGGGCTGTCACGTGTATGCCCTGCTCCCAATCAACGAAGGCCAAAGAAGTGAAGCCGAAAATCCACAACACATACCAGAAGGCGTGACCTGGCTGAAGTCACTTAGAGATGTGAGCTGGAGGTGGCTTGAGAAGTATTAGTAGAGCCGACTGAGCACGAAATCAGGTAGGGCCCTCAGGGCGCTGCGCGGCTCTGAGGGGGCTAACCAGCCCAGAGCTTCAGCCGCTTCCTGGGCGAAACCCTCAGCTAGATCCCGGGAGCGGGGAATAGCCTCGCAACCCCGGACCAGCTCTAAAGCCTGCTCAAGGTCGCCCTCTTCACAGAATTCGCGTTCAATCAAGCCAGCCAGGGCAGGGCGCTCTTGCAGGGCATAAAGAGCGGGGGCAGTGAGATACCCAGAGGCCAGGTCACTGGCTGCTGGCTTGCCGAGCTGCTGATCACTGCCAGTGAAATCGAGAATGTCGTCTACGACCTGGAAGGCCAAACCCAGCTGGCGGCCGAAGCGGTAGAGGTCATCGAGCTGGGCCCCTGGCAAACCGGTGAGCACCCCAGCTGCCTTAGCACTATTCGCAATAAGGGAGGCTGTTTTGCAGTAGCTCTTTTCGAGGTAGGTCTCGAAGCTCTGGCCGGTGTCGTAGCGGAAAAGGCCCTGTTTCACCTCGCCGTCTGCCAAATCCATGATCACCCGGCTGAGCAGCTTCACCACCTCGAGATCATCGAGATTGGCTAGATGCCAACTTGCCTGGGCGAAAAGGAAATCCCCTGCAAGCACCGCTACTCGATGGTTGAAACGGCTGTGCACCGTGTCAACGCCGCGGCGGGTTGCAGCCTCATCGACAACGTCGTCGTGGACGAGAGAAGCGGTGTGGATCATTTCAGTGATCTCAGCCAAGCGGCGGTGGCGGGGGCCCAACTCACCGTCTGGGGCTACTGCCCGCGATACCAGAAGCACAATGCCGGGCCTAAGCCGCTTACCACCTGCAGCAAACAGATGCTCAGCTGCCGCCTGCAAAATTGGATGACCAGCTCCTATAAGGCTGCGCAAGTCGGCCAGCAGGGCATCCAGATCAGCCTCCACGGGCTGGAGCAGCTCTGCAACCGTTGCCACAACACCTCCGCTGTGGCGAGATCCTAGAAGGCTTGCGCCACCGACCGCAGGTCCACCCGCTCAACCGCTGGCCGGTAGCCCAACCAGCGGCTTGCCCCGTCAGCGAAGGCATCTGCACACCCACTGACGCAGACCCGGGTGCGCTCGGCTGGGGACATCACCTCCACGGCAACGAGTTCGCCTTCCGGCAAGCCACCCATGCTTGCCAAAAGGGGCCCGAGGCGACGTACCGCCGATTCAGCTGGATCAACAAGCCGCACATGGGGAGGCAGCAGGTCCGTGAGCAAGGGGCGCAGCATCGGGTAATGGGTGCAGCCCAGCACCACCGTGTCGACACCAGCGGCTAGCAGGGGCTCCACGTATGCCTTGGCCTCCGCTACTAGGGCTGGAGCCTGGAGATCACCGGCCTCGATCAAGGGCACAAAGGTGGGACAGCCCACCTCAAGCACAAAAGTGTGGGGCCGGCAGGCATGGATTGCCCGCCTGTAAGCACCGCTTGCGGCTGTGGCGGGAGTTGCCAACACTCCCACGCACTCGCTGTTTAGGTCGGCAGCAACGCTGTCGATCAGGCCCACCACGGGAACACCGGCCTCCGCCACGGCCACATCAAGAGCAAGGGCATTGGAGGTGTTGCAGGCCATCACCAGAACCCCCACCTGCTGGTGGCGCAGCCAAGCCACCACCTCAGCAGCTATGCCGCGGATATCGGCGACGCTGCGCTGGCCATAGGGAACTCGAGCCGTGTCGCCGAGATAAAGGCAGCAGGAATGGGGATAGCGCTCCTGCAGACGCCGCAGCACAGTCAGCCCACCAAGGCCACTATCAAATAGCCCCACCAAGGCGCTCATGGCCGCTCCTGCAGGGCGTTAAGAATCCCAGCGCTCAGAGCTAAGGCCATGCGGCGCCGGAAATTGGCATCGGCGAGGCGCCGAGAATCGATCTCTCCGGTGAGAAAGCCCATCTCAACAAGGGCAGAGGGCATCACCGTGCGGCGGATCACGAAAAAGCGTCCGGTGCGCACGCCGCGATCAGGACTGCCAGGGGATATGGCCACCATCTGCTCCTGCAGCGCCACAGCAAGGCGACGGGAGGGGGATCCCGCACCCTCAAAGAAAAAGGTCTCGATACCGTTCACATCTGGGCGGGCCATGCTCAAGGCATTGGCATGCACGCTCACAAACAGATCGGCGCCACTGCTGTTGGCCAGGGCTACCCGGGGAGGCAGGTCAACGTCTACCTCTGAGGTGCGTGTCATCAGCACTTGGACGCCGCGAGCTTGCAACAGCCGGGCAATTTGCAGACAAACATCAAGCACCACGTCGGTTTCCCGCAGGCCGCCAATGCCAACTGCGCCGGGGTCGGGCCCACCATGGCCAGGATCGATCACCACCTTGAAGCGTCCTCGGGGCACCACCGGCAAGCCATCGGCGGAAAGGGGCATAGCTGCGGTGGGGAAGGCGGTCTGTTGCTCTGCGCCAAAACGGGCGACAGCATCGAGGTCTCCCTCGCCGATGCCCAGCCCAGCTTGATTGCCAAGTCCTGGCAACTCCATGCGCCAACGGTCGCGGGAGGTGCCTACCAGGCGCAGGCCAGCGGGATCAAGTTGGGTGCCCGGTGCAAATTCCAGCACCAGGCGGGTAGTGAAGCCATCGGGGCGGCCGATCCGCACCTCACGCAAGGCACCATTGCCACGCACAGTGCGTGTGCGCGATGGGGCACCGGGCAGGTCTACCCACACCCGGGGGCCCCTAAAGCCAGTGCCCGCTTCAAAAAAGGCCTGGGGGCGCACATCGATGCTGGTTCGTAACTCCAAATCACCACTCCTCGTGACGCGCCAGGCCGCCAGGGATGATGCCCAGGCCGGCAGATCGACTAGCGCCAAAGCAAGCGCTGCCAGAGCAGCAGTCCACCGGAATTTGACAGGCCAGGGCATCGAGAAAGTCAGAACAGGGCCGGCCGGCGGTGATTGAGGCTGGGCATCTGGGCCCGCACTCTCAGGGCATGGCCCGGATCGATCGGGGCAATTGCAGAGCTGACACTCACGCCGGCATCTGCCAGCACAGTGCCCCAAGGGTCGATCACCAAAGCATGGCCGTGGCTCTGCCTACGTCCGTAGTGCTGGCCCGTCTGGGCGGGAGCAACGACATAGGCGGTGTTTTCAATTGCACGGGCTTGCAGCAGCACCTGCCAGTGGTCCTTGCCGGTGAAAGCTGTGAAAGCCGCAGGCACAAACAAAACATCTGCACCAGCCTGGGCGAGGTGGCGATACAACTCCGGAAAGCGGACGTCGTAACAAATAGAGAGGCCGATCCTGCCTAAGCCCGGGACATCAACTACCGGGGGCAGTTGGTCTCCTGGCTGCACCGTGGCCGATTCCCGATAGGTGTTGCCGTCAGGCAGGTCGACGTCGAATAGGTGAATTTTGTCGTAGCGGGCAAGGAGCTGGCCCTCTGTGCCCACCAACTCAGCGCGGTTCAAGGTCTGCCCCGGTCCCGCCGGGACGGGAAAGCCCCCACCTAACAAGGTCACTTGATAGCGGCGCGCCATGGTGACAAGAAAGCTGCTGCAGCGCTCCGCCAAAGATGGAGCCAATTCAAGGCGCTGCTCGTCCTCCCCCATGAAGGCGAAGTTCTCAGGGAGGCCGACCAACTCCGCTCCGCGACGGGCAGCAAGCTCGATCTGCTCTTCCGCCGACGCGAAATTCGCATCAGGATCCGGCGTGCTTGTGAGTTGCACAGCTGCCGCCAGAAAACTGCTCACCGACTTCCCCAACCATTCCCGCGAACTTTAAGGGAAGTGCCAGGAGGCCTTCCGCGCCCCTGCGATCAGCTGGCCTTAAGCACGCCGGGCTCTGCCTGGAAGGGCACTAGTTGCAGGCTGTCGACAGCTGCGCAGCAAGCAAAATCGGCGTCGTGATCGCCGAGATTGATCAGGCGCTGGCCGTGACTGGCAGTGCGCAAGCAGGTCTCGGTATCGAGGTGCCACTGCTGCCAGAGAGCAAGGGCCGCCAGCATTTCGTCGTTGCCGAAGCTCACACCGATGTGGGGAGCCACCGCCATCTCAATCGCCGCAGAAGCAACGGCACCGGCGGCGAGGCTGTCTTCCAGGGAGTAATCGCCTTCCCAGCCGCTGCCCACGATCCATACCCGCTTGCAGTCTTGCTGCAGCAGGCGCCGGGCCACGGCACTGCGGTTGGGAAGACAGGCCGTCAGCAGCAGCGGCACCGACTTAACTGCCGCCAAGGAGCGGGTGCCATTGGTGGTGCTCATAAATATGCGCTTGCCACCCACCAGCTCGGGGGTGACCGCAAGGGGGGAGTTACCCAGGTCGTAGCCCGCAACCCTCTGGCCGCCTCGCTCACCGGCACGCAGTCGCTGCTGGTCTGGCCAGGCAGCCGCCGCAGCTTCAAGCTCCTCCAGGTTGGCGAAGGCCTCGATCGCCTCAGCTCCGTTCTGCAAGGACCAAGCAATCGTGGTCGTTGCCCGTAGAACGTCGATAACTACGGCCGCGTCGGGCCCACCCTCCGCCAGGGACCTGACCGGTGGCACGCATTCAGAGGAGTGGAAGTAGGAAATTTGCACAGCCGCGGCCCCAGTTCAAGTGCGTCACAGTAGTCACCACTCATAAAAGTCGATGCCGAGTAAGGGAATTAGTCAACGCAGTCGCCGGGATTTGCGCGGCTTCATCGACCTCCTGGAGCAACGGGGCCGGCTGCGCCGCATCACCGCCCCGGTGGATCCAGATCTGGAGTTGGCCGCGATTGCCGACCGGGTCCTGGCCGCTGGCGGACCGGCGCTGTTGTTTGAAAATGTGATCGGCTCCACCATGCCGGTGGCCGTGAACCTGCTGGGCACCCAGGAGCGGGTGCTGTGGAGCATGGGCATGGAACAACCAGAGGAGCTGGAACGGCTGGGCGAGCGCCTGGCCCTGCTGCAGCAACCCCGTCCCCCCAAGGGGGCCCGGGAGGCGCTGCGCTTTGGCTCGGTGCTGCTGGACGTGCTCAAGGCCCGGCCCGATCTCGACCTCACCCCTCCCTGCCACCAGCAGGTGTTTAAAGGCGAGGCTGTGAATCTCGATGCCCTGCCCCTGCTGCGGCCCTGGCCCGGCGACGGCGGCAGGATCATCACCCTGGGGCTGGTGATCACCAAAGATCCAGAAACCGGTACGCCCAATGTGGGCGTGTACCGGCTGCAACAGCAGTCGGCGAACTCAATGACCGTGCACTGGCTGAGCGTGCGTGGAGGCGCCCGCCATCTGCGCAAGGCGGCGGCGATGGGCAAAAAGCTGGAAATCGCCATTGCCATCGGCGTGCATCCGCTGCTGGTGATGGCGGCCGCCACGCCGATCCCGGTGCAGTTGAGCGAGTGGCTGTTCGCCGGCATCTACGCCGGCGAGGGTGTGCGGCTCGCAAAGTGCAAAACGGTGAATTTGGAGGTGCCGAGCCACAGTGAGGTGGTGCTGGAAGGCACGATCACCCCTGGCTCTGAGCTGGCTGACGGACCATTTGGCGACCACATGGGCTTCTACGGCGGCGTCGAAGATTCGCCTCTCGTCCAGATCCAGTGCGTCACCCAGCGGCGTGATCCCGTGTACTTCACCACCTTCAGTGGCCGGCCCCCCAAGGAAGACGCCATGTTGGCGATCGCCCTAAACCGGATCTACACGCCGATCCTGCGCCAGCAGATCCCCGAGATTGTCGATTTCTTTCTGCCGATGGAGGGGCTCAGCTACAAACTGGCCGTAATAGCCATCGATAAGGCCTATCCAGGCCAGGCCAAGCGGGCGGCGATGGCCTTCTGGAGCGCCTTGCCCCAGTTTACCTACACCAAGTTTGTGGTGGTGGTGGACAAAAGCATCAACATCCGCGACCCGCGCCAAGTGATCTGGGCGATCAGTGCCCAAGTGGATCCGCAGCGGGATTTGTTTGTGCTCGAAGACACCCCCTTTGACACGCTCGACTTCGCCAGCGAGCGCTTAGGCCTGGGCGGCAGGCTGGCGATCGATGCCACCACCAAAATTGGTCCGGAGAAGCGCCACCCCTGGGGCGAACCCCTTAGCCGGCCTGCCGAGCTGGAGGCAAGGCTCGATGCCCGCTGGGCCGAGCTTGGCTTGGCCGATATCGGCAAGGATGAGCCAGATCCAGCCCTATTTGGCTACACCCTGGAGCACGTGCTGGAGCGGCTGGCGGGGCGGGCAACGGCTAAGGCCTGATGCTTTCTCGCCAGGCCAGCCATGCTCTCAAGGCCCTGTTGGGGCTGGCAGCAAGGCCACTGGAGTGGCAGTCAACCCACGCGCTGGCCATGGCCCATCAACTACCCGAACCCATGCTGGAGCAGCTGCTGCTGCGCCTACGCCGGGCCGGGCTGCTGGATGGGAAGCGGGGTCGCCTGGGCGGCTACCGACTCACCAGGCCAGCGCGGGACATTTCAATGGAGCAGATTTTGGCAGGGCTGGGCGAAACTTTGAAAGAAAGTGCGAATCGGTCTGCAACGTCGGAGCCGGCTAGCTCTCCAGCCGATCAAGTGACCCATGCGTTGCAGCTACGGCTAGAGCGGGTCCGGCTGAAGGCGCTGGCCGAACTCAGCCTCGAGGATCTACTGTTCGACCTGCGCAGCGCCGTAGCCGGATCCGATAGCGAGGGTGGGGTGATGCTGGGTTGAGCCATGGGCCTCCCCACCGTTCATTGCCGGAGCAAGCCGATGCTTAGTCGCAACCCTCCACCGACACGCGATAACTGAAGCCAGTAGAGGCGGGCATCTTGGTGGCACCCACCCGCACATTCACCTGGTTCGTGCGCCGGCCAGGTACGGCCGGGAAAGGACCGAAGACGTGCCTCTGCTCAGGTTGAAGGGTGCGATTCTCATTCACCACGCGAAGGTCGCTGTTGTCGGTGAACCGCAAAAATGCTGAAGTTGGGAACACCGCCTGCTCTGTCGATGCCGACTGCAAGTTGATGCGATAACTGGCGTAGTTACGATCCACCGCAAAGTCTGTGTTCCAGTTGTTGCGGCGAAACAATCCATCCGGACTGATGCGTTTTTGCACAACGGGCTCACCACCTGCTGCAACGGGCATCAGAAACCGACAGTTGGCTTGAGCTGCGCCAGCGTTAGTTGATAACACGAGAACGGTAGCGGTTGCTAACGACACATTTAGCCGTAGCGCAATCCTGCCAGCATGGATAAAGGGCACCTCGAAAAAAGAGGAATTCCAAGCCTGCAGTCATCTACAAAAAAACGCCTTACGGCGCCAAGGGGTCTAC
>NZ_JBSYHW010000016.1:0-45403 GCF_056108345.1 Cyanobium sp. NIVA-CYA 375
GGCATGCAATTAACTATTCAAATTATAAGCTATTGTCGCCTCAACGCAAGGGCTGATCGTATTTTTCGAGGTGCCCTAAATTTTAAATTAAAATGGAGCATTGATAGGGCCAGTCGTGAAAACGAATCTCCACACTACATCTTTAACCCCGATGAAGAACACGAGCCATTAACGATGCATGCCAAAGCAATGGATAATTCGATACTTTCTGAGATCATCAGCTTGATTGAACTGCCTCTGTGCCGATGACTGCCGCCATCGCCCTGACAATCGGCGGGAGTGATTCCAGCGGCGGCGCCGGCATCCAGGCCGACCTCAAAACCTTCACGGCCATGCAGGTGTATGGCTGCTCGGCCATCAGCTGCGTCACCGCCCAAAACACCACAGGTGTCAGCCGCGTGGACGCTCTGCCGCCAGAGGCCCTGAGCGCCCAGATCACCGCGGTGCTCACAGACCTACCGGTAGCGGCCCTTAAAACCGGCATGTTGCTCAATGCCAGCCTGATCGAGGCCACCGCTGCCGCCCTGGCGCCGCTGGCGATCCCGAAATTGATCGATCCGGTGATGGTGTCGCGGGCAGGGTCAGTGCTGCTAGAGCCCAGCGCCATTGCTGCCTATCGGCTGCTGCTGCCCCAGGCCGAGCTCCTCACCCCCAACCTGCATGAAGCCCAGCTACTCAGCGGCGTAACGATTGAGGCGGCTAGCGATCTGGAGCTTGCGGTTGAGCAAGCGGCGCAGAGGCTGCTGGAGCTGGGGTCAGCAGCGGTGCTGGTAAAAGGCGGCGGCCGGCCAGAGCTGCGCGGCCGCGACTACCTCCTGCAGCGGCATGCCCCAGGGCAGTGGCTCAGCCACGCGCCGATTAGCACCATCCATACCCACGGCAGCGGCTGCACACTGGGGGCAGCGATCACTGCCCAGCGGGCCCTAGGACGATCCCTTCAGGAGGCCGTTAACGAGGCCAAGCGCTACGTGGAAGGCGGCTTGCGCTCCGCCCTAGCCATTGGCGCTGGTCAAGGCCCGCTCTGCCACTGGCATGCCTAAGGATCGGTCGAGTAGCGGCGGGATCCATAGGATCGGCCCACCGCCTTCAGAGCTTCGTGGCCCATTCCGCCGCCAATCCTGCCCCACTCCGCCTGACTGGTGGCGGCACCCTGGCGGGAACCGTGCAGGTGCCCGGGGATAAATCAATCTCCCACCGGGCCCTTTTGTTTGGGGCTATCGCCGAGGGAGAAACCCGCATCGAGGGCTTGCTACCAGCGGAGGACCCGCTTAGTACGGCGGCCTGCCTGCGGGCCATGGGCGTGGAAGTATCGCCGATTCAGGCTGGCCAGCCAGTGACCGTGCAAGGCGCCGGCCTTGATGGCTTCCAGGAACCTGGCGATGTGCTCGATTGCGGCAACTCGGGCACCACCATGCGGCTGATGCTGGGTCTGCTGGCAGGCCGGGTGGGCCGTCACTTCGTGCTCACAGGCGATGGCTCCCTACGGGGCAGGCCGATGCGGCGGGTCGGAGCCCCGCTGGCCCAAATGGGTGCCCAGATCCACGGCCGCGGGGACGGCAACTTCGCACCCTTAGCGGTGATGGGCCAGCCGCTGCGCGGCACAACCATTCACACCCCGGTGGCCTCAGCCCAGGTGAAGAGCGCCATCCTGCTTGCCGCCCTCACCGCTGACGGGCCCACCACCGTGATCGAGCTTGCCCAGAGCCGCGACCACAGCGAGCGAATGCTGCGGGCCTTCGGCGCCGAGTTGTCGGTGGGTGGTGCGGGCAACACGGTGGTAACCCTGACCCCCGGCCAAAGGCTCAAAGGTCAAGTCGTAGTAGTGCCAGGTGATATCAGCTCCGCCGCCTTCTGGCTGGTGGCCGGTGCCATCACCCCAGGCGCTGAGATCACGGTGCAGAACGTGGGGCTCAACCCCAGCCGCACCGGCATCCTTGAAGTGCTGGAGCAGATGGGCGCGCAAATCAGCGTGCTCAACCGCCGGGATGTGGCCGGAGAGCCGGTGGGCGACCTGCGGGTTTGCCACGGCCCGCTGCAAGCCTTTGAAATCGGCGGCGACCTGATCCCCCGGCTCGTTGATGAAATCCCAGTGCTAGCCGTAGCCGCCTGCTGCGCCAACGGCATCAGCCGCATTCATGACGCCGAGGAGCTGCGGGTTAAGGAAACAGATCGCCTGGCGGTAATGGCACGGCAGCTCGGGGCGATGGGCGGCCGCATCGAGGAATTCGCAGACGGCATGACTATCAGCGGCTGCACTCAGCTGCACGGCGCAGAGGTTGACAGTGAGACCGACCACCGGGTGGCCATGAGCCTGGCGGTAGCGGCCGGCATCGCCCAGGGCGACACCCTGTTGCACCGGCCGGAAGCGGCAGCCGTCTCCTATCCGGGCTTCTGGGACGACCTAGCCCGCCTTAAGCAGCAGGCAAACTGATAGGTAGTCCACGCAGAAGCCCATGCTCGCCGTCGCCGTATTGGCCGCAGGGAAGGGCACCCGCATGAAGAGCGCCCTGCCCAAGGTGCTCCAGCCCCTAGCCGGTGCCACCTTGGTGGAGCGGGTACTGGCCAGCTGCCAGCAGCTTCAGCCAGAGCGGCGCCTGCTGATCGTTGGCCACCAGGCGGAGCGGGTGGAGCAGCAGCTGCAGGGCCTAAGCGGCCTGGAATTCGTGCTGCAGCAGCCCCAGAACGGCACTGGTCACGCCGTGCAGCAGCTGCTCGAACCGCTAAATGACTTCAGGGGGGATCTGCTGGTCCTCAATGGCGACGTGCCGTTGCTACGCCCCGAAACCCTTGCGGCCCTGCTGGAGCAACACCGCAGCAGTGGCGCTGCCGTGACCCTGCTGACAGCCAGGCTGGCCGATCCCAGTGGCTACGGGCGAGTGTTTGCCGATGCCAACGGTTCCGTTAGCGCAATCGTGGAGCATCGCGACTGCAACGACCAGCAGCGTCTCAATGACCTCACCAACGCTGGGATCTACTGCTTCAACTGGGCCAAGTTGGCCGAGGTGCTGCCCAAGCTCACCACCGACAACGACCAAGGCGAGCTCTACCTCACCGACACGGTGGCTCTGCTCCGGCCGGCCATGCACCGAGAGGTGGCCGATGCCGACGAAATCGCCGGTATCAACGACCGGCTTCAGCTCAGCCAATGCGAGGCGGCACTGCAGGAACGCCTAAAGCGCCACTGGATGGCTGAGGGTGTCAGCTTTGTCGATCCAGCTAGCTGCACCCTCAGCGAGGACTGCCGCTTTGGCCAGGATGTTGTGGTTGAACCCCAATGCCACTTCCGCGGCAGAAGCTCCATCGGCGATGGCTGCCGCATCGGGCCCGGCTGCTTGATCGAAGACAGCAGTTTGGCTGCAGGTGTGACGGTGCTCTATTCAGTGCTGCGCCAGGTCCAGGTGGCTGAGCACTGCGCTATTGGCCCCTTCGCCCAGCTACGCCCAGGCTCCACTTTAGCGGAGAACTGTCACGTCGGCAATTTTGTGGAAGTGAAAAACAGCAGTCTTGCCGCTGGTGTGAAAGTAAACCATCTCAGCTATATCGGCGACGCAGATCTAGGTGCTGGCGTTAACGTGGGTGCAGGCACAATCACCGCCAACTACGACGGCGTGCGCAAGCACCGCACCGTGGTCGGGGCAGGCAGCAAAACCGGGGCAAATTCTGTGCTGGTGGCACCACTGACCCTGGGCGAAAACGTCACCGTTGCAGCCGGCTCGACGATCACCAAGGACGTGCCGGCCGGGTCGCTCGCCTTGGGCCGTGCTCGCCAGCTCGTCAAGGAAAACTGGTCCAGCCAGTTAAACCAGCCAAACCCTCCAGCCCCATAGGCTGCGCCAATCTTCCCCAACTTTTATGAATCGCGACAAGCGTCCTGCAGCTTCACCAGATAAGGAGGGCTTTCTCTACGAGCCGGTGGAACGGTTTGGCGAGAGCATGACCAGCCCCAAACCCTGGAACAAGGCTGCCCTGGCCGGGGTGGAATTATTAAACGGAAGGATGGCCATGCTTGGCTTTGCCGCAGCAATCGCCGGCGAGCTTCTCACCGGCAAAGGCATGGTGGGGCAGCTGGCGGCCATGTTGCATTGGTATTTGGGCTGAAAGCAGAAAGGCCCCGAGTGAACCACCACCCAGGACCTTCGCCCGAAGGCACAACATCGTGAAATGCTGCTCCGCAGCCATCATGGCCGATCGGGCAGAGCCCGGCATGGCCGATTAGAGAAGCGGGATCAAGCGCTCCAGAGCAACACCCCGACTGGCCTTGAGCAGGAGCACATCTCCAGGCTGCAGCCATGCCTGCAACGGCTCTGCCGCAGCCTCCGGGCAATCAACCTGCCTTAAACGCGATAGGCCAGTGGCCGCCGCAACCATGGCCGCCCCTTCCTCGCCCTGGTCCACGATCACAAGCCCATCAAGGTCTAGGTGCCTGGCCCGCTCGGCCACGCTGCGGTGCAGAGCGAGGCTCTGCTCGCCCAGCTCGAGCATCGTGCCGAGCACCGCGAAGCGGCGGCCAGGCTGCTGGGCCAGCAGCTCCAAGGCGGCAAGCACCGCCTCCGGTGAGGCGTTGTAGGTCTCGTCAAGTATCAGCACGCCATTTTGCTGCAAACGGCGGCTGCGTCCTCCGGGCAGATCCACCTGCAGGGGCCGCCAACGCTTTGGCTCAAGGCCGAGCTCACGAGCTACCGCCATGGCAAGCAGCAGGTTGCGGGCGTGATGCACTCCCTCTAGCGGCACGGGCAGGGCCACTCCGGCCAACTCCAAAATCCCCCCTTGGCAATCAAAGCTGCCCAGCAGATCTGCGGCCGCTTCATGGCCTTCTCCCTGCAGGGCAACCCGCACTACCCGGCCAGACCACACCCTGGCCAGAGCCCGGTCCAGCAGAGGATCACCAGCCGGGATCACCACCAAGCCATCGGTCCCCAAACCAGCCACGATTTCGCACTTAGCCGTGGCGATTGCCTCGCGACTGCCAAGCCGGCCGATGTGGGCTGTGCCGATGTTGGTGATCACTGCCACATCGGGGCTGGCGCAGCGACTCAGTCGTTCGATCTCACCGAGGCCCCGCATGCCCATTTCCACAACCACGGCCGCCTGATCAGGGCCTGCGCCAAGCAAGGTCAGGGGAACACCTACGTCGTTGTTTTCGTTGCCGCTGGAGGCCCAGATCGGCCCAAGCGGAGCCAGGGCACTGCGGATAAGTTCCCGCGTGGTGGTCTTACCGGCGGAACCGGTCACCGCCACCACTGGCGCCGCCAGCTGCAGGCGCCAGAGACGCGCCAGATCCTGGTAAGCCTGCAGGGTGTCCGGCACTAGCCAGAGGGGAACGTGAGCTGCGGCGGCAGCAGCCAACACACTGGCCTGGGAGGCTGGCGCAAGGTGTCCCGCCTGGGCTAGCAGGGCGGCGGCCCCTGCTTCGAGGGCAGCGGCAAGGAAGCCATGGCCATCGAATCGCTCGCCAATCAGCGGCAGAAAAAGGTCGCCACCGCGCAGTTGGCGGCTATCGGTACAAATGGCCTGGGGTGCAAGCGTGAGCTCCGCCTGATCCATCGCCAGTGGGCCGGTGGCGGCTGGACCCCAAAGCTCCTGTAACTGGGCTAAATGCAGACTCATCGTCGGCAGTCGGGGGCGATGCCGAGGATCATGCCTGAGGAATTGGCTCCGCCTCCAACAGCACCATGCCGCTGCCCACCCGGGCGGCCTGGGCCAGCAGATTGCCGCCAGGGGCTACCAGGCGCAGCCGCTCGTAACCCAACTCGCGGCTGCGCTGCAACCAGAGATCGGCCTGCAGCTGGCGGCGCTGCAATGGCAAGCCTGCCCAGGGACTGACCAGCTCCAGATCGAGCAGCCCCTGCTCTGGGTGGGGGCGAGCAGAAGCAATGCAGCCATCGGGGTCGTCGTTTGAGAGCAGGGCCAGCAGGGGGTCGAGCTCAAGGATCGCGACTGGAGCAGGCTCTGCAAGCTCAGGAGGCTCAGGAGAGCTTGGAGCTAGGCCAACAGAGCGAGGGGCATCTTGTTCAACATCATGTTCAACAACTGGTTGAACGGCTGAACTATCCGCCATATCAAAAGTGGTGGGGTTGGGAGCAGAAGTTCTTATCAGCAGCGTCAGCAAACACGCCAACACAGCCAAGCCCAGGGCAAGCAGCACCGGCCAAAAAAAGGCCGCGAGCTTTTGGGGCCAGAAGCCAGGCACCGATAAATCCCCCTCGCGGTTGCGGCGCACCAGCTCCCGCAGCTTGAGCACCGTGCTGGCCAAGGCGGCACGCAGGGCCACTGCAAGGCGGCCCCAAGGTTCTACGTAAGGGGCCGGATAGGGAGCTGGTGGCTCCGAACGGCCCGACCTGTCGCGGGCGGAAGTAGGTGGCGTCACCAAAAGGGGTTCAACGGCGCTTCAGCAGGGAAGCCAGGCCCCGCCGGCTGGGGTCCGCATCCTGGCCCTGGGAGAAACGCTCAACGGCGGCAGCCTCAGGCGTTGGCTCCTTGACCCCGCAAACGTCGCGGTACATGGCGTCGTATTCGAGCGCCGAGCGAGCCCAGCTGAAGTCCACGCCCATGCCCCGGCGCTGGAGCTCCTGCCAACTGGCCTGATTGCGGTAAGCCTCCCAGGAGCGCACGATCGCCGTGTAGAAATCGATTGGCTCGTAGCGATCGAAGCCATAGCCATTGCCGCTGCCCGCCAGGGGGTCGTTGGGGGGCACGGTGTCCACCAGACCGCCCACCATCCGCACCACCGGAATCGAGCCGTAGCGCATTGCCAGCATCTGGCTGATACCGCAGGGCTCAAAGCGACTCGGCATCAAGAAGGCGTCGCTACCGGCATAGATCAACCTCGACAGGGCATCGTCGTAGGTGAGGAAAACGGCGAAGCGGCCGGGATGGCGCGCTGCCATCTGCCATAGGCCCGACTCATAGGTGCGATCCCCCGTGCCCAGAACAACAACCTGGCTGTCGGTGTAGGCCAACACCCGATCAGCGACCTGCAGCAGCAGGTCGACACCTTTTTGATCGACTAGTCGGCTCACCATTCCCATTAGGTAGGAGCGGGGATTCACAGCCAAGCCAAAGCGCTCCTGCAGGGCCTGCTTATTAAGGGCACGGGGGGCTAAATCCGCAGCCGAAAACTGGGCTGGCAGGCTGGCATCAGTGGCTGGATTCCAGTCTTCGGTATCAATGCCGTTGAGGATGCCGCGCAACTTGCCACTGATGAAATTCAGCAAGCCATCGAGATGCTCGCCGTATTGGGGCGTGCGGATCTCCATCGCATAGGTGGGGGACACCGCATTGACCCGATCTGCATACAGCAAGGCTGCCGCCATCGTGTGGTCCCCCTGCATATACCAGGGACACCAGGTGATGCGATCAAGTTTCCAGCGCCAAGGGCCTTGATACTTGAGATTGTGGATTGTGAATACGGTGCTGATCTCCGGGTCTTGATGCATCCACACCGGCAACATGCCGGTGTGCCAGTCGTGGCAGTGCAGCACCTGGGGTTTCCAGTGGTGCCAGCAAAATTCCGCAGTGGCACTGGCAAAGAAGGTGAAGCGCCAATCCTCGTCTTCGCCGCCGTAGATGCGCTCCGGATCAAACACCGGATGGCCCACTAAATAGAGAAGCAGGCCGTTAGTGGGATGACGGGCCTCAAAGACAGCGAAGTCATTGCCCATCGTGTGGCCGCGCCAGATGGGCTCGGCCGAAACCTTCAACTTCGACCACAACTTGCCGTACCCCGGCAGGATGATGCGCACGTCGTGGCCTAAGGCGGCTAGGGCAGGGGGCAAGGAGCCCACCACATCACCCATGCCCCCGACCTTGATCATCGGCGCGCATTCGGCCGCCGCAAACAAGACCCGCATCCCAGAGTTACCGGAGGTGGGCGCAACTCTACGGGCGTCGCTAGGGCAGCACCGTCACGGGCGTGCCCATCTCCACCAGATCGAACAGTTCCCGCACATGCTCATCCAGTAGGCGCACGCAGCCGTGGGAAACGGCCTGGCCCACGCTGTGCCGCTGGGGTGTGCCGTGGAAGCCAGCACTGACGCAACCCTTCACCACAAGGTGCTCGCTGCCGTTGAAGCCGGCGCGGCCCTTGCAGTCGCGGTGGAAGCCGATCCAGCGGCTGCCCAGGGGGTTGGCGGGTCCAGGCGGGACGCGTTGGCCGGTGGCTGGGTGCTCCCAGGTGGGATCTACCGCCAGCTCGATGACCGAAAACTGACCCACCGGGGTCTCCCAGCCAGGCCGGCCGACACCCACCGGAAAGCGTTTGCGCTCCTGGTTGCCCTCTAGGACCAACAACTGACGCTGGCGTCGATCTAGTACGAGCCGACGCTGCTGAGCTGGCTCTCCAGCTGCCACGGCAAGGAAAGGCACAAATAAAGTAACTCCCACAAGCAGGAGCGGAAGCAATCGCAGCAGCCCCAAACAACCCACTGCCCTGAGATGAAATCCGCTTGTTTTCAAGGTAGCCAGGGAGCATCGGAGAAATCGGGAGGACGCTTCTCAAGGAAGGCATTGCGCCCTTCCTGGCCCTCCGCTGTTCGATAAAAGAGATGGGTGGCCTGGCCGGCCAGTTCCTGAATGCCAGCTAAGCCGTCGGTTTCAGCGTTGAAGGCTGCCTTGAGGCAGCGGATCGCCGTGGGGCTGTGCTGCAGCACCTCGCGCGCCCAGCTGATCCCCTCCGCCTCCAACTGATCCAAGGGCACAACCCCATTCACCAAGCCCATGGCCAAAGCCTGGTCGGCCCCGTATTGACGGCAGAGAAACCAAATCTCCCGTGCCTTGCGCTGGCCCACCACCCGCGCCAGGTAGCCGGCGCCAAAGCCGCCATCAAAACTGCCCACCCGCGGTCCCGTCTGGCCAAATATGGCGTTCTCAGCAGCCAGACTCAGATCGCACAGCAGGTGCAGCACCTGGCCACCACCGATCGCATATCCCGCAACCAAAGCAATCACCACCTTTGGCAGGCTGCGGATCAGGCGCTGCAGATCGAGCACATTGAGCCGGGGCAAGCCCGACTCGTCGAGATAGCCCCCATCGCCGCGCACGCTTTGATCGCCGCCAGCGCAAAAGGCCCAGCCACCATCAGCCGCTGGGCCGGCGCCGGTAAACAACACCACCCCGACCCGAGGGTTGTCGCGGACTCGGGAAAAGGCGTCGCAAAGCTCCTGCACGGTGCGGGGCCGGAAGGCGTTGCGCTTGTGGGGTCGATTGATCGTGATGCGGGCGATCCCCTCCTCGCATAGGTCAAAAAGGATGTCCTCGTAGGTGCCGGCTTGCTGCCACTGCACCGCTGCCGGGGTCTGGGAGGAAGGGCTCAAGGCTGCATCAGGGCTTGGGCAGCCATTCTGCGCAAGGTCTGGCGCTTGAGTGCATCGGCGCGGCGATCGCTCACCAGCTCAAGCAGCGCCAGCGGCTGCTGCAGCGCCCAGTCCAGCTGGGCTGGCAAGCCAGCAAGCTGCTCCACCCTGCGCCCCGGCACGCCATGGGCGGCAGCCAAAGCCAAGTGATCAAGCTGCTGGGGCATGGCAAACAGCCTCTCGAAATCCAGGGCCTGCTCAGGCGTTGTGCGAATCGGCAGCTGCTCAAAGATGCCGCCACCGCCGTTGTTGATCAGGATCACGATGAGACGCCCCTTTAGTTGGCGCTGCCAAAGCCAGCCATGGCTGTCATGGAGTAGGGCCAGATCACCCGTGAGCAGCACCGCCTGGCCATGGGCCTCAGCGACCCCGCAGGCGATCGAGAGGGTGCCATCGATGCCGGAGGCCCCTCTGAACCCATAAACCGGTCGCCAGGGGGCGGCGGGATTGGCGAAGCTCTCCCAATCGCGCACGGGGCTGCTGTTGGCAAGCACCAGCGGCAAGCCGGCAGGCAGCAGGAGCCCCAGCTGGCGCGCCAAACAAAGCTCGTTAACTCCATTTCCAGCCCCCTCACTGTTGGCTAGCTGCTGATCTAGCCAGAGCTGTAGGTGCTGCTCCCGCTGGCGCCAGCGGGCTCCAAACTGCAGGGCCTCGCCACTGGGGCCGCCGGCCCAAAAAGCTGGCGGCAAGCTCGCACTCCAGCCGGCCAGTCCGGCGGCGCTCTGCTGGCATCCGCTGCCGTGCCATCCGCCGCCAAGCGGATCAAGATATCTCGGCTCGCCCTCACTGACAAGCCACTGGAGAGCCTCCTGGTCGGCCAGCCAGCGCTGCAAGCGGCGGCTGGCGGGCAAGGGGCCAAGGCGCAGCACCTGGGTTGAACGCAGCTTGGGTTCAGGAGCCTCGAGCAGTAGGTCGTAGCTGCTGATCAAATCCAGTTCAGCCAACCCCCGCAGCCCGCTGAGGCCATCGGCCAGCACGGGCCAGCCCGTGCGCCGCTGCCAGCGCAGCAGAGACTCCACATAACCAGGCCAGTGCTGGGGCAGGCCGCGCCAGGGACCAGCCACAACCACCCCTGGCTGGTCTGGATCGGGAGCGGGACTAAAGGGCGGTGCCTGGGTCCCTGATCCAAGGGTCCTCAGGCCGAGCTCGCCCCATGGAGGGGAAGTTGTCTCAAGGGAAGCGTGGGCCGTTGCCTCAAGCAGCGCCGGTCCGCCTGCATGCAGGGGTTCGGCAAAGGGAAGGTTGAGGTGCACTGGTCCCGGGGCCAGGTCAGGGAGCCGGGTGCCGGACCATGCCTGGCGAGCCAGTGCGGCGATGGCAGCGTCTGTCATGGCAGCCAGTCCAGTGCCATCGCCCTGGCCAAACCAGCGCACACTGGCGGCCAGAAAGCTTTCCTGGTTCACGGTCTGGTTGGCCCCACAGCCCTTGAGCCGGCTGGGGCGATCAGCGCTAATCAGCAATAGGGGGATGGCGCCATAGTCCGCTTCCACCGCGGCGGGCAGCAGGTTTGCCACAGCGGTGCCCGAGGTGGTGACAACCGCAACTGCTTTGCCAGTGGCCCTGGCCAATCCCAGGGCAAAAAAGGCGGCAGAGCGCTCGTCAATGGCGGTGTAGAGCGCCAGCCCGCGCGGCTCAAGCACGCCCAGGGCCAGGGCCAGGGCACCGGAGCGACTGCCCGGACACAACACAGCCTCGCTGAGCCCCTGCTCCATCAGGGCCTTCAGCAGCAGCAGCGCCGCCTCGAGATTGCGACGGGCCAACTCCACGCCAGGGCGGTTCAGGATGGATTGATCCAGTCTCCCCTGCACCCTTGTCGTCCTCGCCCCGCAGCAGCACTCCCAGCCTGGTCGAAAGCCTGCGCCGCCAGGTGCTGCCAGTGCTGGTTTGGGTGTTGCTGGCCCTGCTGCTGCGCTGGGCGGTGCTGGAGCCCCGCTGGATTCCCTCGGGATCGATGCTCCCGGCCCTGCAACTGCAGGATCGGGTGCTGGTGGAGAAGCTGCGCGCCCGGCTGCATCGCCCCATACCGATCGGCACCGTGGTGGTTTTCCATCCCCCCGCAGCCCTGCTAGCAGCTGGCTACGACCCCAAGGCGGCCCTGATCAAGCGGGTGGTGGCACAAGCGGGCGATGCAGTGGAGGTGCGTGATGGCGTGCTGTGGCGCAACGGCAGCAAGGCGGCAATTGATTGGTCAGCCGAACCGATGGACTACCAGCTGGAACCCCTCACGGTGCCCCCAGACCATCTGCTGGTTTTAGGTGACAACCGCAATGCCAGCCTGGATTCCCACCTCTGGGGGCCCCTACCTCAAAGGGCCCTGATCGGCACAGCGGTGCTTCGTTACTGGCCCCTCAATCGGTTCGGTTGGTTACGGATCTCCGCCATGGGCCACCCCCCTGGTACGCCGAATGAGCTGGGGTAAGGTGCAATTAGGATGCAGAGCACGCCGGCGATGTTCAACCCGGAGTTCCTGACCACCGATAACGAAGCAATCAGCGGTAACTCGTTGATTCAGTACCTGCAGGAGCAGTCTCCTGATGTGCTGCAAAGGGTTGCTCGCTCAGCCAGTGGTGACATCCAGGACATCATTCGCCACAACGTCCAAGGCCTGTTGGGGATGCTCCCCGGCGAGCAGTTCGAGGTCAAGATTCAGACCAACCGCGACAACCTGGCTGGCCTGCTTGCCTCAGCCATGATGACTGGCTATTTCTTGCGCCAGATGGAGCAGCGCATGGAATTAGATGCAAGCCTGTTGGGCTGCGGTGATCTGGACAGCGAATTCGATGCCGACCCTGGCGAGCTCAGGCTCTGAACTAGTTCAAACTCAGAAATCCCTAGGTGCAAGCTCCGCGGGCTGCTTCGGCACGACTCCATAGCGCAGGAGGGTTTTGTCAATACCGCTGAGGTATGCCCAGCTGCCGCTGTCAGGTGCCCAATCTCGCCCTTCCAGGCAGTCTGCAAGCCCCCTTAATTGCTGGGGGCTGCAGGCCACCGGAGCTTGGTAATGGGCCGGCACCAGCCAGCGGATTTCGGCTTGGCTAGCCAAATTGCGGATCCAGGTCACCAGGGCGGCCCGGCAGCGGGGAAACACCAGCCGCTCCAGGACAGGCGCCACCAGCAGTGCAGCCTCAGGGCCGGGCACCAGCCGCCGAAATTCATCTTGCCAGCCCTCCTGCCAGCGGAAGGGATAGAGGCCGAAATAGGCCCGCGGCGAGCGCACCCCCTTTGCCAGCAGATCAGTAAGCAGCTCCCTGATCCCAGGCAGCTGCAATTGATCTGGGCGGAGGTAGGAGGCAAAGAGTACAAGCCGCTGCCAGCCCCGCCTGCGGCAATCAGGAGTGTCCAGCAGGGGCGCATCACCGCGATCCCGGGCATGGAAAAGCAGCGGCGTCGGATCGGCATCAAATAGCTCAGGCGGCTGCTCACTGATGGCCACCAGGGCATCGGTGAGCAGCAGGCATCCACTGGCGCGGTGCAGGCAGGCCGCCTCCATGAAGGTGCCCAGGCCCAGGTCTAGGGGCCCGAGCGGCAGCCAGTGCAGCTCATCGGCATGGGGAAGGCCCTGCTCAAACAACACCCGGGTGCGCTGGGCCGGGAAACCCAACCAGGCCAGCGGCAGCGGTAAGGGGAAGCTCCACTGCCTTGGTGTTACCCACACCTGGGCGGCAGGGAAAGCCCTTGCCATCGCCGGCACCGGCAGCTTGTGCTCGAGGCCAGAGCTGGTGGGCAGCACGATCGTGCAAACGGACCCGTAGCGGTGTTCCAGCTCAGCAAGCGCTGCCCGCACCTCTCCAGTGGGGGGCACGGGGGCATAGAGCAAAAGACCAGCCCGCAAACGCACCACCGTCATCCGGATCGGCACTGCCACGTAAAACACGCCCTGGAGCTGCTCGAAACTCCAGACCTGGCCAGGGATTAATTCGCGCACCAAGGTGCGGCGGCGGCCGTAGGGGTAGAGCGGCAACAGGGGCCACCAGGGCCAGCTCTGATCTGCGCCTGGCGCAGCTAGATCTCGGCTGGGGAGCTGGTTCACCTCAGGCCAGTAGCACCAAGCTGACACTCATCACCAGCATTCCTGCCGTGAGGCCAGCAATCATGACGTGGTGATGGGCCCCTGTGCGCTGGGCGGCAGGCAGCAATTCATCGAAGCAGATGTAAACCATCAATCCGGCGACGCTGGCAAAAACTAATCCCATCACCGTGTCGCTGAGAAATGTTTTTAAAAAGACGTAGCCCACCACTGCACCGATGGGCTCAGCAAGCCCTGAGGCGAAAGACACCCAAAAAGCAGTGCGGCGGCTCCCAGTGGCGTAATACACCGGAGCTGAAATCGCCAAGCCCTCGGGAATGTTGTGGATGGCGATCGCAATGGCGATGCTGATGCCAAGCCTGGGACTTGAGAGGGCACCAACAAAGGTGGCTAAACCCTCTGGAAAATTGTGGATGGCAATCGCTAGAGCCGAAAACAGGCCTGTGCGCAGCAAGTTCTGCGACTGGGCCCCTGGCAAATTGGCCTCAGGAAGGGTCAGATCATGGCTGGGTAAGGCATTGTCGATCAAGGCAATCAACACCATGCCGGCAAAAAACGCCAGAACGGTGACCGCATAGCCGGTGCTGGCTCCAAGCCCGATGGCCAGCGATTCCCTGGCCTTGGGAAATATCTCCACAAAGGAGACAAAAATCATCACGCCAGCCGAAAAGCTCAACGACAAACTGAGCAACTTGGGGCTGAATCGCCTCGACACCAGGCCAAGCAAGCTACCGAGCCCGGTGCAAAGGCCGGCTGCCAGGGTGAGCAGAAAAGCAAACAACACCCGCTGATCAAGGTCAATCAAGGGGTTGGCTCCGCTGCCATCAGATCTGAGCAATTCATGCTGGCAGGGGGCAGGTTGCGAAGCCATTGCCGGCCCTGCTCGAGAAAGGCAGGCCAGTCGAGCTTTTCAGCCGCCGCTGCCTGGGCCACCAACAGGGGTGCCTGGCGTTTGATCTCGGCGAGATCCGGCTCGCTCACCCCCGCCGATAGGGCCAACATGTCAGCCATGGACCGGGCCACAACCCGGGTGAGATAGGCGGCGCTGAGGGCCTGCAACGCCCCCCCCACCAGCCAGGTGGCGCCATGCAACTTGACCAGGCCAGTCAGAAGCTGGCTGCTCCACTCCACTACCCCCTGGGCGAGGGCTGCCTTGGCCAGTTCGCTAGCGGCGGCCTGCAGTTGCTCGAAAGTCCAAGGGCAATCCCAGAGGCGAGCCATCTCGCGCAGCATTAAGCCATTAGCCACCGCAAGCACCAGCAGATCGAGGCTTGGCAGGGGCGCCGCCACCACCCCGGCCGCCACCAGCCATTGGGTGCGCAGCTGCAGCGGCAGAAAGTGCTGCCGCCGCAGCTGCTCGAGATCGCGCTGCCACTGGCCGTGCAATTGCTCAAGACGACGCAGCTGGCGGCCGCGGCGCAGCTCCGCTCCGCCACTGGCGAGATGCCGGGCTAGGGGCGAAATGCTGGCTGTAAGGGTCGTGGGTAGGCCATCCCAAAAAAGCAGACGGCTGGAAAGCTCCTGCCCAAGCTGGGAGCGCAATTCAGCGCTCAGAGCTTGGCGAGATTGGTCATCACTGGGGCAATCCACCAGCAGCCAGGCTGGCTGGGCGGCGGGCAGGGCCTCGAGCCAGCGCAGATCAGCAGCGGACAGAGGTGTGCGCAGATGGTGGATTAGCAGGTCGCAGGCAGCAAATACCTCAGGCCAAGACCAATTGGCACTCCAGGCCGGCAAGGGATGGGCCCAGTGAAGCTGAAGTGTCTCGGGACCACGCAGGGCCCCGATCAGATCTGGTTGCAGAGTCAGAGCCGGAGGGCAGGTACCCACCAGGGCCAACTGCAAGCCCTGCCGCTCCAGCTCCTGGCGCAGGGCTGCCAGTTGGTCCTTACGCAACCGGCTATCAAGCTCAGCCTGGGCTGGAGCTGGCTCCCCTACCAACCGTAAAAACTGGGACTCAAGCTGTTCCAGGCGACCCAGCCAGCCGGGCACATCCGTGGGGGCTGGCCCCCGGGGTTGGTGGCGGCGCAGCAGCAAAGCAGCCAGCCCCAGGACAGCCAGGGTTAGGCCAGAGGCGATAGGTAGGTGGCTCAGCCGCAGCAACCCATCGAGGGCAAACCAGCCCATAACCCCGGTGCCGATAGCCGGAAGCCAAGGTTTGAGGGTCGTGGGCATGGCCTGGCGGACCATGGCTAACCCGGCGAGCTGGGGGAGAGTCACCGGCGGCGTCAACGGCGCTGAACTAGCTGAAGCATCTCTAGCTCAGCTTGAGACGCTGCGCAGGCGGCAAATGCCAATAGCTTGGGCGCGAGTCGGGGGTTTGCCTTGCCAGCTCCAGGAGTAAGCGAAAACCTTTTGGATGCCCGCCAGGACACCCGCGAACAGGTGAAGCGAGTGCTGCTGGTGGCCCTGGCCGTCAACATCAGCATGACGCTGTTGAAATTGCTGCTGGGGCTATTGACTGGCTCACTTGCCGTGCTGGCGGATGCCATGCACAGTGCCACTGACGGATTTTCGAGCTTGTTGGGATTGGTGACCAATGGACTTTCTGATCCCGAACCAGACCGGGACCATCCCTACGGGCACCACAAGTACGAAGCGGTTGGGGCCCTGGCTATTGCAGCCTTCATCCTGTTCACTGCCTTTGAGATTCTGCAGGCCGCCCTCGGGAGGCTGAGCACTGGACTACAGCCCTTGCGAATGGATAGCCGGGAGCTACTAGTACTACTGCTCGTGCTCGGCATCAACATTCTTTTGGCTAGCTACGAGCGGGCCGAGGGGCGCAGGCTTGGCAGTCCCCTGCTTAAGGCCGATGCGGCCCACACCAGTAGCGACATCTGGACAACAGCGGTGGTGCTGGTGGGCCTGGCCGGAGCGGTGTGGCTCAACCTCAGTTGGCTCGATGTCGCCCTAGCGATTCCGCTGTGCTTGCTGCTGGTGCGGGTGTGCTGGTCGGTGCTGCGCACCAACTTGCCCCAGTTGGTTGATCAGATCGCCATTGCCCCGGAGGCCATTCACCAGGTGGCTATGGAGGTGCCTGGGGTACTCAACTGCCACGACATCGCCAGCCGCGGGGTGCTCGGCCAGCAGGTGTTTATCGACATGCACATGGTGGTGGACGCCAATGACCTGCCAACGGCACACCGGATCACCGAATTGGTGGAAGAGCACCTAGAGGCCCGGTTTGGTCGGGTGCGCTGCACGATCCACCTCGAACCCAGGGAATACGCCAGCTCAGCGATCACCTTTAAGGGCACCCATGGCTGACCTGCTGCCGCAATTGACACCTCCGCAATTGACCCTGCGGCAGCAGGCCCAGCTCCAGGAATGGGGAGGAGAACTTCAGGCTGCACAGGACTGGGTTGGCAGCCTGCCAGTGGCCCTGTTGGAGCGCTGCTGGCTGCGGCTGCGCCGGGTTCCCTTGGAGCAGTTAGCTCTGGTGCTACCACCCGATGTCAGCTCTGAGGCACCGGAATTGGTGCGCTACCGGGCCTGGATCGCCGCCGGACAGCCGGCCTGGTCCGCCCAGCTGCGCTGCTGGCAGGAATTTGGCCAACCGGCCTGCCAAGAGGCCCTACGCCACTTCTGGGGCCACCAGGAGCGGGGCAACCACGGCTGGACCCTGGCTGCCTATCTGGAACTGCTGGACACCTATCGAAACCAGTTTCAACCAGGGGCCGTGCGGGCCCTGCCTCTGATCGTGCTGGCTCGCAGCGGCCAGCGGGAGCACCACCGGCTGCATTGGCTCACACCCCTGGGCCAGCCGATGCGGCACACTTGCAATTGACTGCATAGGTTGAGGCGATGGCCGAAGAAACCACCCCCTCCCAAGCCCGCGATGATCAAGGTGGACGTCCAAGTGGCGGCCGCCCGCCAGGAAACCGCGAACCCGGCGGGTTTCGTATCCGGCTCAGCGACAACGAAATGCGCGCGGCCAGAGCCATTCAAGAGGGCTTCGCGCTGCGCTCCACGGTGGCTGCCCTGGGCTTCGCCATTCGCACGGTGGCCCAGCTGCTCGAAGATGGAAAACTCGACGAACTGGTCGCTCAACAAAGGGCCCAGGCCGGTCCCCGCGGCGATTCCCCCCGCAGCGATTCCCCACGCTCCGAGCGCCGGCCAGGGGGTGGCGAGGGCCGGGTGATCCGCCAGGAGCGGGCACCTCGCATCGATCCGTTCGCTCGCCCCAGCAAGCCTCCTGCTCCCGTGGCAGAGCCCATCGAGCCCAACTCTGGAGAGGCTGCCCCCGAAGAGCTGGCTGCCGAAGAGCTGGCCCCAGAGAGGGCTGAGAGCACCGAAAACCCTGAGAGCACCGAGAGCTGAGTCCCATGGCACGGCCGAGGGTCCTGTCCGGGGTCCAGCCCACTGGGGCTCTGCACCTCGGCAACTGGCTTGGCGCAATCCGCAACTGGGTTGATCTCCAGAGCAGCCACGACACTTTTTTTTGTGTGGTCGATCTTCATGCGATCACAGTTCCCCATCAGCCAGCCCAGCTCGCCGAGGACACGCTCTCAACAGCTGCTCTGTATCTCGCCTGCGGCATAGATCCCGATCGCTCAACCGTTTTCGTGCAGAGCCATGTGAGCGCCCACTGCGAGCTGGCATGGCTGCTCAACTGCGTCACCCCGCTCAATTGGCTGGAGCGGATGATCCAGTTCAAGGAAAAGGCAATCAAACAGGGAGACCAGGTTTCTGTGGGCCTGTTGGACTATCCGGTGCTGATGGCTGCCGACATCCTCCTCTACGACGCTGATCTAGTGCCAGTGGGGGAGGATCAAAAGCAGCACCTTGAACTCGCCCGCGACATTGCCCAGCAGCGCATCAACGCCCGTTTTGGCAAGCGCAATCCAGACGGTGAGTTGATTCCAGTGCTCAAGGTGCCCGAACCCTTGATCCTGCGGGAAGGGGCCCGGGTGATGAGCCTTACCGATGGCAGCTCAAAGATGAGCAAAAGCGATCCAAATGAGGGATCTCGGATCAGCTTGCTGGATCCGCCGGAATTGGTAGTCAAAAAAATCAAACGGGCCAAAACCGACCCCACCATGGGGCTGGAATTCGGCAATCCGGAGCGCCCGGAAGCAGACAACCTTTTGGGGCTCTACGCCCTGCTGGCCGGCAAAAGCCGGCAGCAGGCAGCCGACCAGTGCGGCGGCATGGGCTGGGGCACGTTTAAGCCCTTGCTGGCAGATGCTGCCCTAGAGGCATTGAGGCCAGTTCAGCAGCGTTATCAGGAGTGGCGTCAGCAGCCAGGAGCGGTGGCGGAGGTGCTGCGTAATGGCCAACACAAAGCTGCAGCCGTGGCCGATGAGACCCTCAAAAGGGTGCGGGAAACACTGGGTTTCCTGCCGCCCGCCTAGGACTTTCTAGGCAGCTCAGGCTGGCAAAGGCTGGCCCTGGCTCCAGCCCCAGAGCCGCAGCAGCCAGTAGCCCAACGCCAGCACCGCAGCGGCACAGGCCAACTGCAGCAACCGCCTTGGCGCCAGGTGGCCGCCGAAAACAGTCCAAAGCCCCAGGACCAGAGCTAGCCCCACCAGCACCGGGCCAAAAGCGTGCCACTCCAGGGCCTGGGCTAGGTCACCGCGCAGGGTTGCCAGCACGGAGCGCGTTAGGTAGCAGGCGGGGCAGGGAATCCCCGTGAGCTGACGCAGGGGGCAACTCCAAACCCCCATGGGCAGGGCCACTCCAGCCGCCAGGCCCAGCAACAGCAAAGAACGGCGCTGTCTCAAGGCTCCTTGTAAATCACCCGACCCCGATCGTCATTGCCGACATCCAACAGTTCAGCGTGGAGCAACCGTTGGATCTCATCACGCACCTGGCGACTCTCCACCCCAGCCGGCAACTCCATCTCGACGAGGGCGTCATTAAGGGTGAAGCCCAGCTCGCCGCGCCGCCTAGCCAAATGAACTAGCTGCCGCTCAACCGAGAGGGTCGAGCCCTGCAGCCCCAAAGGCCGGTTCGCCTGGTCAACTAGTTCGGGCATCAACCAGAGATCAACCAATTGGCCCACGAAGCAGAGGCCAAAAGTGAGCAACCAGAGAGTGCCGCTGAGGGGTTTGCGGTTGTAGAAGCGATGCACGCCACAGACTCCCACCAGGCCCAGGGCCCAGAGCACGTAGCCGAAAGCCAGGTTGCGGCGCTCGCCCATCACGGCAGGGTCACCCCATGCTGGCGTAATGCTGCTGAGAGGTTCCAGACTGACAACACCAGTTGATGCCAGGGAGCCAGGGTTTCCATCTCCAGGGCCATTGGTATGGGAGCTGCCTGGCGCAAGCTTGTGGCAGCGCAGAGTTCCTTGCGGGCCTGCACCAGGTGATCGCGCAGGATCAGCTGCTGGTCGTGGGGCATCACCGCTTCTGGGCAGTGATCTAGCAGCAGCAGGCCCCGCTCAAACCAGGAACTGAAGTCGTCGAGCAGGGACCCGAGCAGCTGATCAAGCAGGACGCCTGGGGATTGGGGCTCGGGTGTTGGAGAAGAAAAACCCATGGCTCCAGCTTAAGAGCGCTGCGTAGGATCGCTCTTCGCCCTAATTAGACGCGCGATCAGTGCCCGTGAACCCAAGTAGCTCCGAGCCAGCACCGATCGCCCTGCCCAAAACCAGCGAAAGCAACCAGCTACTGCGCATCCGTCACTCGATGAGCCACGTGCTGGCCATGGCTGTGCAGAAGCTCTTCCCCCAGGCCCAAGTCACCATCGGGCCTTGGACCGAGAGCGGTTTTTATTACGACTTCGACAACCCCGATCCTTTCACCGAGGCCGATCTCAAGGCCATCAAGAAGGAGATGGGCAAGATCATTGGCCGGCGTCTGCCGCTTGAGCGGATCGAAGTAAGCCGCACTGAAGCCGAGGCCAGGATCAAGGCCCAAAACGAGCCATACAAGCTGGAGATCCTGGCGGGGATCAGCGAGCCGATCAGTCTCTACACCTTGGGCGAGGAGTGGTGGGACCTCTGCGCTGGGCCCCACGTAGCCAACACCAGCGAACTCAACCCCAAGGCTTTCGAGCTCGAGAGCGTCGCCGGCGCCTATTGGCGTGGCGATGAAACCAAAGCCCAGCTGCAGCGCATCTACGGCACCGCCTGGGAAACCCCCGAGCAGCTGGCGGAACACAAGCGGCGCAAGGAAGAGGCAAAACGCCGCGACCACAGGCGTTTGGGCACCGATCTGAATCTGTTCTCGATCGAGGATGAGGCCGGAGCAGGGCTCGTGTTCTGGCATCCCCGCGGGGCTCGGATGCGCCTGTTAATCGAAGATTTTTGGCGTCAGGCCCATTTCGCTGCTGGATACGAACTGCTGTACACGCCACACGTGGCGGATATCAGCCTATGGAAAACCTCGGGTCACCTCGACTTCTATGCCGAGAGCATGTTTGGCCCCATGCAAGTCGATGAGCGGCAATACCAGCTCAAGCCGATGAACTGCCCCTTTCATGTGCTCACTTACGCAAGCACCCTGCGCAGTTACCGGGAGCTGCCAATTCGCTGGGCCGAGTTGGGCACCGTTTATCGCTACGAGCGCCCGGGTGTGATGCACGGCCTAATGCGGGTGCGCGGCTTCACCCAGGACGACGCACACGTGTTTTGCCTACCAGAGCAGATCAGCGATGAAATCCTGCGCATCCTTGATCTCACAGAGGAGATCCTTTCCACCTTCGATTTCAAGACCTACGAAATAAATCTCTCCACCAGGCCGGAGAAATCGATCGGCGCAGATGCCGTGTGGGAACTAGCAATCCAAGGCCTGATCGAGGCCCTCGATCGCAAGGGCTGGGCATACAAGATCGATGAAGGCGGCGGCGCCTTCTACGGCCCCAAGATCGACCTAAAAATCGAAGATGCCATCGGGCGAATGTGGCAATGCTCCACCATCCAGCTCGATTTCAACCTGCCAGAACGTTTCGAACTGGAGTATGTGGCCGCTGATGGCTCAAGAAGGCGCCCGATCATGATTCACCGGGCCATCTTCGGTTCGCTGGAGCGGTTTTTCGGGATCATGACCGAGAACTACGCCGGCGATTTCCCCTTCTGGCTGGCACCCGAGCAGATCCGGCTGCTGCCCGTTACCGATGAGGTGATGCCCTACGCCGAGCAGCTACTGGAGCAGCTCAAGACCGCTGGCATCCGCGCCACCCTGGACCACTCCGGCGAGCGCCTCGGCAAGCTGATTCGCAACGGCGAGCAGATGAAAATCCCCCTGCTGGCAGTAATCGGCGCCAAGGAGGCTGAAACAGGTGCGGTGAGCCTGCGCAGTAGACGCGAAGGCGACCTCGGCAACCTGGGCGTGGCCGACCTGCTGGCTGCAGCAGTTGCGGCAAATGCCAAGCGGGCCGCCGGCCTGGGCCTGCCGGCGATCCCCACACCCGGCCAGTGACCACCCTTCTAGCTGGCGACATCGGCGGCACCAAGACCCTTCTCGCCCTCTATCAGCTGCAGCCCGGGGGTGAATTGGAGCTGCTGCGCAGTGAGCGCTACCTATCCGCCGACTGGGACGACCTGGCCCCGATGCTGGCCACCTTTCTGGGTGCTGGCCAGCCCCCTCCAGCGGCCGCCTGCCTGGCGGTGGCAGGACCGGTGGAGGCGGGCCAGGCCCAGCTAACCAACCTGCACTGGCAGCTTGATGGCTGCCAGCTGGCTGCAGCCACAGGTATTGGGCGGTTTGAGCTGGTCAATGATTTCGCCGTATTGATCTACGGGCTGCCCCATCTCACCTCACAGCAACAGGCGCCAATCCGCCCGGGGGTAGCGAGGCCAGAGGCGCCCCTGCTGGTGCTAGGTGCGGGAACGGGTCTGGGGGTGGCCTACGGGGTACCAACCCCGACTGGGCTGGTGGCGGTGGCTAGCGAGGCCGCCCACGGCGAATTCGCCCCCCGCAGCCAGCAAGAATGGCAACTCAAACAGTGGCTCGCCCGCGAGCGTGGCCTGGAGCGAGTCTCGATCGAGCGGGTGGTGAGTGGCACGGGCCTGGGCGAAGTGGCGCGCTGGCTGCTTCACATCCACCACCCCGGCGGAGACCATCCCCTCTTGCCCCATGCGGAGGGGTCGGAACTGCCAGCTGCCGTGGCAGCCTGTGCCGCCCAAGGGGAAAGCTTGGCCAGCGAGGCCCTGGAGATCTGGATCGGCTGCTACGGCAGTGTGTGTGGCGATCTGGCCCTGGCGGGTCTGAGCCGGGGAGGGGTGTGGTTGGCCGGCGGCACCGCTGGCAAATTGCTGGAAAGCCTGCGTTCGCCCACCTTTAACCGGGCATTTCTAAACAAGGGTCGCTTAGAGCCGTTGCTGGCAAGCATGCCGATCACGGCCGTGGTCGATCCGGCCATTGGCCAATTCAGCGCGGCCTGCCGGGCGCGCATGCTGCTGGCCTGAGACACTGGGCGTAGCAGAAGTTGTCCCATGGTGCGCCCCCGGGTCGGACAAGGGGTTGAGGTTCACGTTCCCGCTACCACCGCCAACGTTGGTCCTGGTTTTGACTGTCTGGGGGCTGCCCTGGATCTCGACAACGTCTTCCAGATGCGCTGCATCGAGGGCGGCAGCGAGCGCTTTGATCTGATCATTGAAGGTAGCGAAGGAGCCCACCTGCGAGGAGGGCCCGACAACCTGGTGTATCGCTCGGCCCAACGGGTGTGGAAAGAAGCCTGCGAGGAGCCGGTGGCCCTTGAGGCAAGAGTGCGGTTAGCGGTGCCTCCGGCCCGGGGCCTGGGTAGCAGCGCCACGGCGATCGTGGCGGGCCTGATCGGCGCCAATGCGCTGGTCGGCGAGCCCCTCAGCCGCGAGAAGTTGCTGGAGCTGGCAATCGACATTGAAGGCCATCCCGACAACGTGGTGCCTTCTTTGGTGGGCGGCCTGTGCATGACCGCCAAGGCCGCTTCGCATCGCTGGCGGGTGGTGCGCTGTGAGTGGTCGCCCCTGGTACAGGCAGTGGTGGCAATCCCCGCAATCCGGCTCACCACCAGCGAAGCAAGGCGGGCCCTGCCCAAATCAATTCCGGTTGGCGATGCAGTGATCAACCTTGGCTCCCTCACCCTTCTGCTGCAGGGCCTGCGCACCGGCAACGGCGACTTGATCACCGATGGCATGCATGACCGCCTGCATGAGCCCTACCGCTGGGGCCTGATCCCTGGCGGCAAGGCCGTGAGGGAGGCGGCCCTGGCCGCGGGGGCCTGGGGTTGCGTCATAAGTGGCGCCGGTCCAAGTTTGCTTGCCCTTTGCCCCAAGCCGGTGGCACTCAATGTCAGCTCAGCGATGGTGCGGGCCTGGCACCAGGCTGGGGTGGAGTCCCGCTCTGAAGTGCTGGCCATTCAGCAGCTGGGCAGCCGTTGGGAAGCCCTGCCCGACCAGAGACCCGCCACCTAGTAAGTAGTTGTACTCAGTCTCGTTACCGGAACTGATAGGTTGGTCTCCGATTTGATCTGTGCCTGACCTTGGCACTGTTCAGCGAATCTCTAGATCTACATTCGGGCCGTGATGGACGTCAACATGCCCCTGCTGGCTGCGTCCAGCCTGGCTTCTACACCAGCGGGTTCGGCCTTCCCCTGGCTGAGCTTGATAGTGCTGCTGCCAGCAGCAGTTGCATTGGTTATGCCGCTGCTGCCTGGCGATGGCAGCGACCCCAAGTGGCCCCGCACCTTGGCCCTGGTCACCCTGGCTGTCGACCTTGCTCTGATGCTGGTTTGCTTCAGCAGGTACTACGACGGATCCAGCAGTGATCTGCAACTGGTCGAAAGGGTCAGTTGGGTGCCGGCCATGGGACTTGAGTGGTCCCTTGCCGCTGACGGACTATCAACTCCCCTGGTTCTGCTCTCAGGCCTGGTGACCTTGCTTTCGGTGGCGGCTAGCTGGAATATCAAGAGCAAAACCAGGCTTTATTTCGCCTTGATGCTTGTTCAGGCCTCCGCCCAGGGCCTGGTTTTTCTCTCCCAAGACTTTCTGCTTTTCTTCCTTGCCTGGGAGCTTGAGCTGGTTCCGGTATATCTATTAATTGCAATCTGGGGTGGAAAGCAACGTCAATATGCGGCCACCAAGTTTATTTTATATACCGCCACTGCTTCCCTGCTGATCTTGCTGAGCGGTCTGGCTCTTGCCTTCTCTGGTGACAGCTTCAGTTTCAACCTCTCCGAGCTGGCCAGCCGCTCCCCCGGTGGCACCTTCGGACTGCTCTGTTATTTGGGCTTCCTAGTGGGCTTTGGCGTGAAATTGCCGATGTTCCCTCTCCACACCTGGTTGCCCGATGCTCACGGTGAAGCCAATGCGCCAGTGTCGATGTTGCTGGCGGGCGTGCTGCTTAAGATGGGTGGCTACGCCCTGCTGCGCTTCAACGTGCAGATGCTTCCTGAGGTGCATCTGAGGCTGGCACCAGCCCTAATTGTGCTGGGCGTAGTCAATATCGTCTATGGCGCCCTGAATGCCTTTGCCCAGGACAACGTCAAACGCCGCATTGCCTGCAGCTCCGTGAGCCACATGGGCTTTGTGCTGCTCGGTATTGGTGCAGTAGATGCCCTCGGCATCAGCGGCGCCATGCTGCAGATGATCAGCCATGGCCTTATCGCTGCTGCCATGTTCTTCGTTACCGGAGTGTTTTACGAGCGCACCGGAACCCTTTCGATCCCCAACATGGGCGGTCTTGCCAAGGCCCTGCCGATCACCTTTGCCTTTTTCCTGGCTAGCTCGCTGGCTTCCTTGGCGCTGCCAGGCATGAGTGGTTTTGTGAGCGAGATCACCGTCTTTCTCGGCATCACGGCCAACGACGGCTTCACCATCGGCTTCCGGGTGATCGCCATTGTGCTGGCGGCGATCGGTTTGGTGCTCACTCCTATGTATCTGCTGAGCCTCTGCCGCCGGGTGTTTTTCGGCCCGAGGATTCCGGCTCTTGCCGTGGTGGGCGACATGCGTCCCCGGGAGCTTTTTATTGGTCTCACCCTGCTGATACCAACCCTGGCGATTGGCTTTTGGCCCAGGCTGGCAATCGATGTCTATGAGGCCTCAACCAATGCGCTTGCCGAGCAATTGAGTTCCACTGCCCTGGTTGCGATGGGCCGGGTCACCGCCCTGGGCTGAATCACAAAAACTGGGTTGATCGGCTGGAATATTTGCACCAAATACCCCACCCATGACCCTGAGCGCACCCCTGCCCTTGCTTATTGGTCAGGGGCTTCCGCCCTTCGAGGCGATCACGCCGGAGCAGGTAGAGCAGGCGATCCCTGCCTTACTAAGCGAGCTAAACCAATCGCTCTCCGCCCTAGAAGCCAGCCTTGAGCTGCGCTTAGGCCAATCCGAGTCTCTCCGCTGGGAGGAGGTTATGGACCCCTTGCAGCAGCTGGGAGAGCGGTTGCGCTGGAGCTGGGGGGTGGTTAGCCATCTCAATGGCGTCTGCAACACCCCAGCCCTGCGGGAAGCCCACCAACAGCAGCAGGGGGCCGTGGTGCAATTCGGCAACCGCGCTGGGCAATCGCGACCGATCTATCGGGCTCTCGAAGCGCTGCAAGCCAATCCCAGCCAGCTCGATGCCACCCAGGGCCGCATCTTGGCGGCAGAGCTTCGTGACATGCAATTGCGGGGCGTGGGCCTGGAGGGGCAGGAGCAGCAAGCCTTCAACGCCGCCTGTGAGCGGCTCGCTGAACTCGCCACTGCCTTCGGCAATCACGTGCTCGATGCCACCAACGGCTGGAGTCTGACGTTGAACAGCGAAGAGGAACTGGCCGGCTTACCAGCCAGCCTGCGGCAGTTGCTCGCCCAAGCTGCCACAGATGCCGGTGAAAGCGGCTGGCGCCTTGGGCTAGACATGCCAAGGGTGGTGCCCTTTCTAAAATTTAGTGAGCGCCGGGATCTGCGCGAAAAGGTCTACCGCGCCCAGGTGGGCAGGGCTGCCAGCGGCGAACTGGATAACAATCCTCTGATTGCCCAAATCCTGGAGCTGAAGTTGAAACAAGCCCAGCTGCTGGGCTACGCCAACTGGGCCGAGGTGAGCCTGGCCTCAAAAATGGCCGGCTCGGTGCATGAGGTGGAAGGCCTACTTGAAGACCTGCGCGCTGCAGCCTTTCCAGTGGCCCAGCAGGAGCTCGCCGCCCTTGCTGCCTGCGCTAGCCGCCACGGAGCACCAGAGGCAGCGGAGCTAAAGCCCTGGGATGTGAGCTACTGGGCAGAGGTGCTGCGGCAAGAGAGTTTCGAACTCAACAGCGAGGCGCTCAGACCCTGGTTTTCCCTTGAGCAGGTGCTGCAGGGGCTGTTTGTACTTTGCCAGCGCCTATTCGACATAGAAATAGTGGCAGCTGATGGGGAGGCGCCGATCTGGCATAGCGACGTGCGCTACTTCCGAGTGCTCGAAGCCTGTAACGGGGAGCCCCTGGCCGGCTTTTACCTTGATCCCTATAGCCGCCCTGGCAGCAAGCGCGGTGGAGCCTGGATGGATGAATGCCTCGGCCGCTCCCGCAGCGCCAGCAGTGAGCTTGTGTTGCCGGTGGCCTACTTGATCTGCAACCAGAGCCCACCGGTTGGCGACACCCCCAGCCTGATGACCTTCGACGAGCTCGAAACCCTCTTCCACGAATTTGGTCATGGCCTCCAGCACATGCTCACCACGGTGGAGCGGCCCCAGGCCGCCGGAATCAACAACGTGGAGTGGGACGCTGTAGAGCTACCCAGCCAATTCATGGAGAACTGGTGCTACGACCGGGCTACCTTGATGGGCATGGCACGGCACTGGCAGAGCGGCGAACCGCTACCGGAGGCCGAATACCAAAAGCTGCTGGCAGCCCGCACCTTCATGGCTGGCGGCGCCACCCTGCGCCAGGTGCACTTGGCCCTCACCGATCTACGCCTGCACAGCCAGTGGACCCCCGACAGCGGTGAGAGTCCGGATCAACTGCGCCGCCACATCGCTGCCACCACAACTGTGTTGGAGCCCATAGCCGAGGATGCCTTCCTCTGCGCTTTTAGCCATATATTTGCCGGCGGCTATGCAGCCGGCTACTACTCCTACAAGTGGGCCGAGGTGCTCAGCGCCGATGCCTTCAGTGCCTTCGAGGAGGTGGGCCTGGAGCAGGCGGAGGAGATCGTGGCCACCGGCCGCCGTTTCCGCGACACTGTTTTAAGCCTCGGCGGCAGCCGCTCCCCAGCTGAGGTGTTTGAAGCCTTCCGGGGGCGCCAGCCAAGCAGCGAGGCGCTTATCCGCCATTCCGGCCTGGTGGCCGCCTGATGGCCACTCCTGCACCGGAGCTGGTGGCGGTCGCCGAGGCCTTCGACCTGCCTGGGCCAGTGACAGCAATTGCGCCCCTCGGCAACGGCAACGTCAACGACACCTATTTATTGGAGGTGCAATCGGGGGGCGCAACTGCAGGCCACTACGTGTTGCAAAGGCTCAATACCCGGGTGTTTCCCCAGCCGGAGCTGGTGATGCAAAACCTGGAGGCGCTCAGCGCCCACGCTGAGCAGCATCCTCTGATCGGACAACGATGGGAAGTCCCGCGCCTAATCGCCAACCGTCTTACCGGCCGACCCTGGCTATGGGCAGAGGGTCAGTTTTGGCGGCTACAGAGCTTCATCGAAGAGGCCGTGACTGTTGAGGCGATCACGAACCAAGAGCAGGCCCGGCAGGTGGGTCGGGGCCTGGGTCTATTTCACTTCCTGATCAGCGACCTGCCCCCAGAGCGACTTGCCGATACCCTGCCCGGCTTCCACGTCACACCCACCTACCTGGCGGCCTACGACCAAACCTTGCTTTGCAACCCAATAGGTCAGGACGATCGGGAGCAATGGTGTGCGGCATTCGTGGAGCAACGCCGCGAACTGGCCCCGATCCTTGAGGACGCCAAGGCAGCGGGCCTTCTGCCGCTGCGGCCTATCCACGGCGACCCCAAAATCAACAATGTGATGCTCTGCGCCCACACGGGAAATGCCGTGAGCTTAGTGGATCTAGACACCGTCAAGCCAGGCCTGGTGCACTACGACATCGGCGATTGCTTGCGTTCAGCCTGCAATCCAGCGGGGGAAGAAGCAGGTGAAATTGATAGCGTCAAATTTGATCTCAATCTCTGCGAGAACCTCCTAAAGGGCTACCTGGACGCGGCAAGAACATTCCTAAGCGAATCGGACCTAGATTACATCTACGTGTCGGTAAGGCTACTCAGCTTCGAGCTAGGCCTGCGCTTTTTAAGCGACCATCTAGCTGGCAATCTCTACTTTCGTACGACCCATTCTAACCACAACCTCCATAGGGCTCTAGTGCAATTTCGTCTCACCGAAAGCATTGAGGCCCAGGAAGAACAAATTCGGCAGATTGTGGCAAAACTGCGATGAGCAGCACTAGCTTCAAATTGATTCCCCATGCAGCCGGGATGCAAGGAGTTGCTGCCACCTACTCACTCCATGGCCAAATCAGTGTGCTTAAGAGCACTCTGCAGATCACATATCAACTTGAGGGCGATCTGGCTGAGTTGAGGATCCCCAATTGTAGCGGCCAACCGCTGCGTCAAGATCTGCTTTGGCAAGCCACCTGCCTGGAATTCTTTCTGGCTGCTGCAGGCAACAGCGACTATTGGGAGTACAACCTTTCGCCCGCTGGAGATTGGAATGTTTACCACCTTGATAGCTACCGGAAAGGGCTAGCTGAGGAACCTGCCTACAAGCAGCTGCCCTTCAACGTGATACGCAACAACAAACAATTGTGCTTGAGCCTTACTTGCGCGCTGCCACCTGCGCTAATTACGCCAACAGCTACTGCAGGGCTCGAAGTTGGGGTTTCCGCCGTGCTCCAAAGCTCCAGCGGGGAGCTGACCTACTGGGCCGTGGCCCATCCCGGCAGCGAACCTAACTTCCATCACAGAGAGGGATTCTGTCTCAAATTGGCCTAGTGATGCCGGCTGCGCCGCACTGCCACAACCCCGTCAAAGCCCGGCACCGGAGCGTGGCATTTGCGTAGTTCAAGGCGGATCGGCACCGGGCCATAGAGCTCCTCGATCCGATCGAAAATCCTTTCGCTGTAGTGCTCCAAGGTTTGGCAGATCAGGCTGCGGGCCTGCTGTTGCAGGGCAGTGATCAACTGGCTGTAGTCGAGGGTGTCGCCTAGGGCATCACTGAGCCCAGCAGCGCTGAGATCCACGCCCAATTCCAGATCCAGCTCAAACCACTGGCCTTCCCTGCGCTCGAAATCGAGCACCCCCACATGGGCCCAAAGCCGCAGGCCACGCACCTGAATCGCATCGCTCATGACAGGAAATTCAAAGGGGCAGAGGGCGATGGCTGAACTGACGAACCCCGCTGGCGTAATCGGCGGCGACATGGCCCTCGCCACGCAGCCGGTAGCGGTAGGTGACCAAACCCTCCAGCCCAACCGGGCCGCGGGGGGGCATGGTTTGGGTGGAGATACCTACCTCGGCGCCAAAGCCGTAGCGGAAGCCATCGGCGAAGCGGGTGGAGCAGTTGAGATACACCCCGGCACTGTTGACCGCAGCCAGGAAGCGGTCGGCGGTGGCGGCATCTCCGGTGCAGATCGCATCGGTGTGACGGGAGCCGTAGCGGGCGATGTGGTCGAGGGCTGCCTCGAGGTCGGGAACGACCTTCACACTCAAAATCAGGTCGGAATATTCGGTGCTCCAGTCTTCGTCTGAGGCGGCCTGGCTCACCCCCAGCTCCATGGCAGCGTCATCGCCGCGCAATTCAACCCCTGCTGCCCCAAAGGCCAGCACGGCCCTAGGCAGAAACGCCGGGGCAATCGCCGCGTCAACCAGCAGGGTCTCGATCGCGTTGCAAGCTGCCGGGTATTGGGTTTTGGAATCCAGCGCCACCTTCAGAGCCAGCTCAAGGTCGGCAGCCCGATCCACAAACAGATGGCAGATGCCATCGGCATGACCCAGCACCGGAATCCGGGTGTTGTCCTGGATGAAGCGCACCAGGGCATTGGAGCCCCGGGGAATGATCAGGTCCACCAGGCCGTCGAGCTTCAGCAGCCCCAGGCTTTCCTCCCGACTCGTGAGCAGCTCCAGGGCTTCGGGGTGCACCGCACTGGCGGCCAGGCCACGGCGCAGCGCTGCATGGATGGCCTCACAGCTGCGGCTGGCTTCGCGGCCACCCTTGAGCAGGGCGCCGTTGCCGGAGCGAATTGCCAAGGAGGCGATCTGCATCACCGCATCTGGCCGCGCCTCAAAGATCACGCCCAGCACTCCCAGGGGCACCGTCAGCCTCTCCAGCACTAGCCCCGCATCTAGCTCGGTGTGCAGCTGACGGCGGCCAACCGGATCGGCAAGCTCCGCCACCTGGCGCACACCCGCGATCGCCCCTGCCAATTTGGGACCATCGAGCTTGAGCCGGGCCACCAGCGCCGGCGCCAGCTCCTCGGCGGCAGCGGCCTCAAGATCGGCCTGGTTGGCGGCCAAAATGGCTTCACTGCTCTGCGCTAGGGCTTCTGCCATGGCCAGCACGGCCTGACGGCGCTGGCCATCGTCGAGTTGGCCCAAGGCCATGGCGCCCCGGCGCACCTGGGCGGCACGGGCCAGCAGGTCTGGGGAGGGATCAGCAATCATCAAGCCATCATCCCAAGCTGGGCGCCAAACGTTGCAGGGCCAGGCGGGCCGCCCCCAGCCGGCCGGCTCCGTTGCCGAGGCTGCAGCGACGAATCGTCAGGCCCTCCCGGCTGGCCGCCTGCACCCGCTGCTCCACCTCTTGCCACACCGCTGGCAGGAAGTGATCGCTGGCGCCGCTGAGGCCACCACCAATCAGCACAAGCTCCGGAGTTAGCACGTAGAGCAGGGAGCTCAACCCAAGCCCCAGCAGCTTGCCGTAGGCCCGCCACACCGCCAGGGCCTCGCCATCACCGCCAGCGGCCCGGCGGCAGAGTTCGGCCGGATCCACGCTTGAGAGGCGATCGAAGCCGCGGCGACTGCAGAAGGATTCAAGGGAGCCGTTGTTACCGCTGTTGCAGGGCGGACCAGCGGGATCGAGGCCTATTAACCCGGGCTCGGCTGCCGCCCCCCGATGACCGGTAAATAACTGGCCATCAAGCAACACCGCACCGCCCACGCCCGTGCCCAAGGTGAGCAGCAACACATCGCCAACCCCGCGGGCGGCCCCTAGCCAGTGCTCACCGATCAAGGCGCAGTTGGCGTCATTGGCCAGGGTCACAGGCCGCTCTAGCAGGGGTTCGAGCCAGTTGGCCAAGGGCACATCCAGCCAACCCGGCAGGTTTATGGCAATGCGCGCCACCCGGCCGGCCTGGTCGCTCGGCCCGGGGTGGCCCACCCCAACCCGATCGGCCAGCCGCTCGGGATCAAGTTGCTGCACCGCCGCCACGATCGCCGTTGTCACGGCACCAGGGACCGCTGGTTGGGGCGTGGGCACCTGAAGCTCGGCTAGCAGGTCGCCGGCTTCGCTGAAGCGCCCCAACTTGATGGCGCTGCCACCGAGATCTACTCCGATCAACTGGTTCATTCGAATCGCTGCATAAGCACAGGCATGCTCAGAAGCGGAAAAACAGCTGCAACTGGGTCTGCCAGGCACCTTGAGCGTCGACGGCCCCCTGCAGGTTGAGCAATTCTGAGGCCTTGAAATTCAGATTTAATTGGGGGGGCACGTCGGAGCGGTTGGGGGCGGCCAACACAGATGCATTGAAGCGCTCCGTGATATCAAGTCCAATTTCTGCTCCCAGCACCAGCTGGGGCGGCACCCGGCCTGAGCGTCGTTCGGCGCCGCTGGCCACACCCTGGTTCACGTAGGTGGGATAGAGGGCAAAGCTGAGCCGCTGGCCGAAGGCATCGCCGAGAGTGCCGAGCAGGGGCGAGAGCAGGGTTTGGCCTAGGGCGGTAGCCAGCACGGTGCCGCCTGCCGAACCCGCCAGGCCCGCCAGGGTATTGCCGCCGATTAGGGCAAGCAGCCGATCTTCCGAGAGCGGCGGCGAACTGCGCAGCACCAGGTTGTCGGCAAGCCGGTCCGCCGGTCCGCTCACACTCAGGAAAACTCGCACCAAGTTGAGCTGGTCGAGGGAGTTGGTGGCGCCAACCGCCTGAAAGTCTTGCAAAGACAGGCTGCCGGCTGTCCCAACACCACTGGTGGTCGGCAGGTTGTCGGAGACCCTGGTGCGCAGCGAGATGTCTAGAAAAGGAATCAACCCCATCGAAGGTGTGAACACCGCAACGTTTGGGGAGTCGGGGTCGAGACCAAACGTGGTGGTGAACAGGTTGAGTCGCCCCTTCAGCAAGCGCACCACGCCCTGCAAGCGCAGGCTTGGGTCCAGGCGCCCATTGAGCCGCAACAACCCACTGGTGCCAAAGCTGGCCAGGTTGGGGATGCCCACCTTCAGGTCGGGGCCCAGCTTCAGCTTCAGGTCGTCGAAACCTACAAAGCTCGCATTAGGCACGGCGGCCCGCAGGGCCTCACTGGCGTTGCTCTCCACATCGGGACCGAGCAGTACCAAAGGCTGGTCGTAATCCCAGCGGGATTCGAGCAATTCAGCGGCGCTGACTACTGGTGCCGCCAAATTGGCTTCACTGGCTAGTTGGGCAGGCTGAACGTTGACGCTGCCCCGGGAGATAGCTAGCTCCCCGCCGATATCAAGGGCAGCAAGACTGCCCCCAATTTGGAGGGACCCATCAGCCACAGCCTTGATCCGAGGCATGGCGAAGGGCACCTTTTCGAGTTCCACCGTCAGGGTGGCGTCTTTGCCATCGGCGGTGGCCTCAGGGCGAAACAGCCCCAGGCTTCCTTGACCGCGCACCACTCCCTTATCTCCCACCTTGGCGTTGAACTCCTGAAGCAGGAGCTGCTCAAAGTCGAACAGCACAGTCGCTTCGACGTCACGAACCTTTTGGCCGATGAATTGCAGCTGAGCGCCCCGGAAACGCAAAAAACCATTAGCGATTGGCTCGCGAACGCTGCCGCTTACCAGCAGCTGCAGGTCGCCGCTGCCCTGATTCCACTGCAGGGCCGGCTGGGCAAGCCCCGCTAGGAAGCGCAGGCCGTCGTCGCGGCTGGCCAGGCGCAATTCGAGACCTTGTTGCTCTGGGCCTAAGGGCACAACTCCCGCCAATTCGACGCTGCTCGAAGCCCCGGCCGCCCGCAAAGAAAGATCCAGGAGCAGTCGGGCCTGCTCCAGCTGAATGGCGCCACGCTCCAGCAACAGGACCGTTTCCCCCAGATAACCATCAACCAATGTGAGGTTGAGGGCAAGCTCAGGCTGGGGAGTGCCGAGGAGATAGCGCCCCTGGCTAGATAGGCGACCCCGCAAGCCGGCGGGGATGGGCGTCAGCAAAGCCAACAGCTCAAGCGGCAGGTCGGCCAGGCTGAAATTGCCAGCCCCCCGGCGTAGGGGTCCGGTGAACTTCACCAGCACCGGCACAGAAGTCAGGGGCTGGTCCTGGTTTGCCTCAGGCAACCAGAGGTGGGCACGGGCCTGGAGGTCGGCGCGGGCATCTAGCAGGCTGGGTCCGTCAAGGCGCAGGTCTGCGTCGATGTGACCTGCCAGCTGCTGCAGTCGCTCCTGGGGGCTGCTTTGACGGTCACGCTCCAGCCGCGCAGCGCCCAGCCGAGCTCGAGCCAGCTCCAGGGCCCGCAGCTGGTCCTGCACGCTGCCGCCAAAGGTGTCAATAAGTAGGGTGCCGATGTCGCTGGCCTGGCCCAGGATCGGCGCGCCCTCGCCGCGCCACAGGGGCCAGGCCTGCACCAACTGCTGCAAAAACAGCGGCGGTAATCTCTCACCCTGCAGGCGGGCTCGGAAGGCGCCATGCCAGACGCCACTCCAATCAATGGCAAGGTTGCCCCCAGCAAGAGGAGAGATAGCTCCTTGGGCTGAGTAGCGACGCTTGGCGTAGCGGAAATTTGCCTGGGCCGATTTCCCCCAAACGCCCAAAAACACTGGCCGATCCAGCTGGGCGTTGCCGTTGAAGGCCAGGGGCTGGAGTTCAAGCAAGCCCTGGCCGCTCAGTCGGGCTTGCAGGGGCTGCCGCCGGGACTTGGGTCCTAGGGCCAGCTGCAGTCCATCCAGGGGTAACTGGTTCGCCTGCCAGCGGTAGCCCCGAGGACGGCCGTTGAGCTCCAGCGTTCCGCCGGCCCGTTCGAGGCGCACCTGGCGAGGTACCCAGCGGGAATCAATGCGGGCATTGAGCACCCCTACCGGCGCTGGGGCGAGGGCTTGCATGCGTAGGCGCCCACCACCCGCCGGATCACCAAACCACTGGCCCTGCCAGTTTTCCCGCAACCTCAAGGGGCCGGCGCCGGGCTGGTCGATCCGGAGATCCAGATCCGGGGTCAAGGCATTGAGAGGGCCCCTCACCCGGCCGGAGGCTTGCAACATTCCCTGCACTTGGGCTCCCACGAGCAGTTCGAGCCGCTCGAGTGGATAGCGATCGAGGTCCAGTCTTAGGTCGAGCTGACCTGGCACTAGTCCCTTGCCTGTGTTTAGAGCCAGGGGCAGCACCCCACTGGCCCTGAGATGGGCACTGGTGAAACGCTGCAGCACTAAGCGCTGGTCACTCCAGTCCAAAACGGCATCCCAACGACCCAGCAGCGGATTGTTGGACTGGCCAAAGCGTGCCTGCAGCTGGGGCAGACCCAACGGCCCCCTGGCCGTCAGCAGCCCACCCACCTGTTGGTCCAACACCCAGGTGGGGGTGCCGGCTTGCAGGGGGAGGTCATCGGGTCGGAGCAACCAGTTTCCAGTCAGATCAAGGCGATTGGCCAAACTGCCGCGGAGCCTTAGCCAGGAGCTGCCGCGGGCCAACTCCAACTGGCGCAACCGCAGCTGGTTTCGCTGCCAGATCCCCTCAAGCCGCACCGTGCCCTGCAGGTCCTTGCCCCCCGGTGCTCCCCAGCGCCAAATAGTGCGATCTAATTCGAGAGCTTGGCCCCGGCAGCGCAGCTTGCTGAATGGCAGATCTAGCCGGGACACCCCCGCAGTAGGCCGCCAGCGCAATTGGCGCAGCTGGGCTTCGCCTCGACAAAAGGGTTGGAGATCTCGCCACTCCAAAAACAGCGTGCCATCTGTGCGACCAGCTAGCTGACCCGGCAGGCCGAACAGGCGCTGCAGCGATGCCAGCTGCAGCGCGTCGGCCCGGAGCGTTCCAGCCCAGATCTGACTTTGCCAATTTCCCTGAAGCTGTATGGCCAGCGAGCCAGCGGTCTTATCGGTACGCAACCGACCCGCCAGCTCGACCTCCCGGCGATGGAGCCGCGCCGCACTTCGGCCGGTGAGGCGGAGGTTCATACCGGACGGCAGCAGGTTGACTACGGCCGGATCAACCAGGCGCAGCCTCAGGTCCAAGCGCGGCGGCGGCTTGGTGCCTGCATCAAGTCGCCCAGGCACCCAATACTGACCTTTGGAGTTGCGGCGCAACTCAGCGCGCACTCCGGCCAGGCCCACATGCAGCACCGGCAAGCGCTGGCGCAGGCTGGCCAGGGGGTCCAGGCTCACCAAGATGGAATTTACTAAAACAGTCGAGCCGTCCAGCCGACCAGGGGCGATGCGACTGGGCCCGATGCGCAGACCTCCCCAGTCGAGACCCTGATAGTCGCCAAGCTCAACGGGATGGCCGAGCAGCTGGCTCAGCGGCTGCTCCACCTGGGGTCTCCAGTGCTGGTAGAACTTTCTTAGGGCTTGATCACCGCCCCAAACAAGCAACATCAAGGCTGCGCCACCTCCAGCCAAAGCCGCCAGTAAGGGGTAGCCCCAGGGGCCTGGGCGGGGGGAGGGGGCGAGTGGTGTCGAAGCAGGAGCTGTACCGGGGTTTTGTTCTGGCAACTCCGCCATTCCCGTGGGCTGCCAACCCTTGCAACCGACGCAATATAAAGGCATCAAACCAATCAACCAGCCCCCATGGCCGCTGATCCGATCCTCCTAACAGCGGGCAAATGGCTTGGAGCCGCCAGTGGGGTTCTGGCGTTGACGACGATTACGGGTTTTCTGAGTCGCTGGGGGATTCGCTTTCGGCTGGTGGGTGTCACCAGTTTCACGGCCCTGCTTGCTGTCTCCTGCCTGGCCTTCGCGGTGAGCTACACCCCACGGGTGCAGGTGGCTGGTGCAGTGAGCGTGCCGATTGTTTTTGACAACGGCATCGATCTTGTTGTGGCAGCAGCTCCAGACGACCTGGCGAACGCGAACGCATCCCCTACCGTTCAGCAGGTAGCCCAAAACCTCAGGGGTGGGGGGCGCAGCAGTGCCGACAACCTGGTGCATGTGCGACTTCGCCGAGTAGAGGCTGTCGCCCCGGGTCTCAGCAAGCCGGTTGTGCTGGCGGAGGCCACCCGCAATCTGGTAAGCGGTGTCGTTCAGCTACAGCCGTAACCATGTGGCAATTGCCGATTCACTTTCAGCGAGAGCAACGCCAGTTGGAGCTTGCCGGCATCGACGATTGGCCACAGATGGCCGATCTCAAGGACCAGGACCTACGCCGGCTTGGCCGCAACGGCGGCGCTAGCGAGGCTCGGCTGATCAAGCTTCGGGGCCAGGCCCGGCTAGTGGTGGAAGTGGGGCTGGAGCCGGCAGATGCTGCCCTGCTGCTCTATGCCGGCATCGCCAGCAGTGCCGGATTGGCGGCTAGTGACCCGCACAAGCTACTGGTTCAGATGGGCCGGCTACAGCGAAGCCTCACTGGCATGGCTTCCCCTCTGCTCGATCTGGCCACCCTGCGCAGCTGGATCTTGCGAGCCCAACGCCGCCCCACAAACTGATCCAGAGCAGGCTCCAGGCGCCGCCCTCAGTGGTTCAAATGGAATGTATATGGGGCCCAATCAGGTGACGAATCTCCACTCCCCCACGATTTTTTCGGCCTGCCTCCGCAAAACGGCCGGCCTCGTACCGGCCCTGCTGATCAGCCTGGCTGCCGCATGGGCACCTGCCCTGGCCCAATCCCAGCTGCTGGAATCTGTAAAGCAAAACCCGGCCAGGGCTAAGGCGCTTTGTAGCAAGTTTCAGGAATTCAACGCCCAGGGGCTTTCAGCCACATCCCCAACGGCCGTAGGCCAGATCGCCCGCCAACAAAATCTCAGCCCCATGGACTCTGAGGTGCTGATCACCTACGTGATTGGGTTGTATTGCCCCGATGTGCGCTGAGTGAGCAGCCCGGCGCCAGGCCCACTCAGGGCTCAGTGGCGAGATGAGGCAATGGACTGCCGGGATGGCACCCAGCTTATTAGCCGTGTATGGCGGCCAGCTGGCCCGGGGCCATGGCCGGTACTGCTTATGCGCCAGCCGTATAGCCGGGCGATCGCTTCAACCGTTACCTATGCCCATCCCAGCTGGTACGCAGCCCATGGCTTTCTGGTAATTGTTCAGGATGTGCGCGGTAGGGGCGGCTCGGCTGGAAATTTCCAGGGCTTCCAGCAGGAGGCGGCCGATGGCGCTGACTGCATCCGCTGGGCCAGGCAACTGGCGGGCAGTAATGGGCGACTGGGCTGCTACGGATTTTCTTACCAGGGACTTACCCAGCTACAAAGCGACGACGCGGCGGCCCTGCCCGACTGCCTGGCCCCAGCTATGGCCGGTTTGGACGAGCGCAGCGACTGGGCCTGCGAGGGAGGAGCCCATTGGTGGGCCCTAGGCCTCGGCTGGGGACTGCAATTGGCGGCACTGCGCTGCCAAAAGATTGGGAACGGGGCCGGCTGGTTGGAGATCCGCCGCAGCCTCGACTCGGGCGCCTTTCTGACGGAAGGCTTTGACCTGCTTAAGCGCCATGACCCCCAAGGCATGGCCTGCCGCTGGCTGCAGCTCCCGGGAAGCCAGGCCCACAGGTGGGTTCGCCATCAACCATGTACGGCTTTGTTGCAGCGTCCAATGCTGCTGATCGGTGGCTGGTACGACCCCCATCTACGCGGCATCTTGAATCTCTTTGAGCGTGCTCGCGCTGCTGGTGGCTCGCCGCTGCTGCGAATTGGTGCCTGGACCCATCTCGACTGGCACGGTGGCCTGGACCGATTGCAATTGGCTTTTTTTCAACACCACTTGCAGGATCAAACCGCTACTGAACAGCTCGGCTCTGCCGTTCTCTTGGAGAGAGTTGCCCATGAAAACGGACAGCAGCCAAGCCGCCATTGGCAGGCTCCTGCTCCCTGCGATAAAGCCCTGGGTTGGGGCCTGCGTACTGGCGGCCTGGCTGCGATCGACGCGGAGGAGGGCGAACTGCTGCTCAATCAATTTGGCAGTGGCGTGGTTGTTCTGGTGCACGATCCGTGGCGGCCAGTTCCAGGCAGGGGCGGCCACCTCGGCCTCGATCCAGGCCCCTGTGAACGCGGCGACCTAGATCGCCGCCCTGATGTGATTTGCTTCACCAGTCCACCTCTACGTGCCCCTCTGGAGCTGGAAGGAAGGCCCCTATTGACCATTGCTGTGCGAGCCGACCAACCCAGCTTTGACCTTTGTGCAGCGCTCTCGGTGGTGGATCGCCAGGGGGGGGTGCTCCAACTGAGCACAGGCGTGGCCAGGAACCAGACGCTGGCCGGTGAGGAGTCGAAGCTGCAAGTTCAATTGCAGCCCCTGCTAATTGAACTCGGCCTCGGGGAACGGTTGCGACTCTCCCTAGCGGGATCGGCCTGGCCTCAGATTGCCGTAAACCCGGGCGATGGCCGCGAGCCCCTCGGCCCTGTTGGCCCGCAGCATCGAGTGATCACGCTGGAGTTCGAACTGGCTGCTTCCCAATTGCAGCTGCTCCCCCTCTTGAATGACAAATTTGGGGCACACTGAGTCAAATGTTTGTTTTTGCGATGTCGCTGCGCCGCCTGCGCCCTGCTCAACAGCCCCAAGCTCTCAGCCGCATGGCTCTTGGCATGCTTTCGCTGGCCACCGGGCTGAGCATCACCATGGCGGCTCTGCCAGGAGCATCAGGCAGTGCGGCTTTGGCCCAGAACCAGAGCAGCGGCGTCGATCGTCCAGCCCTCAGCGTCGAAGCAGCCCGCACCGCCGCCAATCGCGTCTTGGCAGCAGTTAAAAGCCGCGATGCCAACTTGCGCTACAGCCAGTTCTCGGAGGAACTCAAGGCAGTCAGCAGCCCTTCAATGGTGGCGGAGTCAATCCGCACCCAGCCGAAGCTGTTGAGCTGGACCTTGCTCAGCGTGCAAGGGGGTCTACGCAACACCACCGTTGAGGCCAGCCTCACCACAAGCAGGGGCAAGCGAGACCTTTTCATTCTGCTCAACCCTGATGGCAAACTCGCCGGTTACCACCTGGATGTCACCGATGAGGCCCCCAGCGTGGTTGCTAAGAATTTCGTCACTGCCCTCAGCAGCGGCCACTTCATCTCAGCCCGCAGCTTTTTGAGCGTGCAACTGCAGAAGGATGTTTCAGCCAGCACCCTGCAGGCGCGCTGGCAGGAGCTGCAACGTCAAACCGGCGAATTCGTACGCATCCGCAAAGTGGTGGTTGCCGAGGGCGGTGGCGATCAGCGCCTAGTGCTGGTCAACACCGATTTCAATCGTCTTAGCGATTCCCTCTTTGTGATCCTCAATGCCAACAACGACATAATCGGCGTCGACTTTCCCAGCGATCCAACCGCCCCCAAGCAGGTGCCCTGAGCCCTAAGCCGCCTAAGCTCGCTTGCCTATCGCTGCTGGTACATGTCCTTGCTCACCCTTAACTGGATGGCGGAGGATTGCCAGCGTCTGGCTGAATGCCGGCATGATCACCCGTTTGCGGTGCTGGGTTCCCAGCCCCTCGAGTCTGGAGGTTGGGTGCTGAGGGTCTGGATGCCTGAGGCAGAGAGCGTCGAGCTGCTGATCGATGGCCAATCGCTATCGATGGCCACCCCGAACCATCCTTGGATTTTCGAGGCCCCTTGGAGCAGTGATCCTGGCACTGCTTACCAGGTGCGCGTCAAGCGCGGCGGCATCGAACATCTGCAACACGATCCCTGGTCGTTTCGCCATGAATGGATGGGCGAACTGGATCGCCTGTTGTTTGCGGAGGGCAACCACCACCACATTTGGCGCCGCATGGGTGCCCATGTGGTGGAGCACAACGGCATCAAGGGCGTGCAGTTTTGCCTCTGGGCCCCCAATGCCCGCAGCGTGGCGGTGCTTGGTAATTTCAACAGCTGGGATGGCCGTCACCATCCAATGCAGGCAAGGGTGGGCGGTTCCTGGGAGCTATTCATTCCCGGGTTACAACCCGGCGAGATATACAAATACGAGGTGCGAGCCCAAAACGGCCACTGTTACCAAAAGGCCGATCCCTACGGGTTCCGCCATGAGGTGCGGCCAAATAACGGCTCGATCGTCGAATCCCTTGCCGGTCACCAGTGGCAAGACGCTGCCTGGATGCAGGTACGGGAAAGTCGCGACCCCCTCGACCAGCCTGTGTCTGTGTATGAAATGCATCTGGGCAGCTGGATGCACGGCGCTGCCGACCAGCCCTACATCGAGCCTGACGGTACGCCGAGAGCACCGGTGCCTGCAGCCGACCTCAAGCCCGGCGCTCGCCTGCTCACCTACCCGGAGCTAGCCGATCGGGTCATCCCCTATGTCAAGGCCCGCGGCTTCACCCATATCGAACTGATGCCCATCTCCGAGCATCCCTTTGATGGTTCTTGGGGCTATCAAGTCACTGGTTGGTACGCCCCCACCAGTCGCTTCGGCAAACCCGATGAGTTCCGCGCCTTCGTAGACCGTTGCCATGCCGAAGGCATCGGCGTGATTCTGGACTGGGTGCCAGGCCACTTCCCCAAAGATGCCCACGGCCTAGCCTTCTTTGATGGCGCCCATCTTTATGAGCATGCCGATCCTCGCATCGGCGAGCATAAAGAATGGGGCACCTTAATTTTCAACTACAGCCGCAATGAAGTGCGCAACTTCCTTGTGGCCAACCTGGTGTACTGGTTCGAGGAGTTCCATATCGACGGCATCCGCGTCGACGCGGTGGCTTCAATGCTTTATCGCGACTACCTACGCCCAGATGGTGAGTGGTTGCCGAATGAACATGGCGGCAGGGAAAATACCGAGGCTGTCACCTTCTTGCAGCAGGCTAACCATGTGCTGTTCGAGCATTTTCCTGGAGTGCTCTCGATCGCTGAGGAATCCACCACTTGGCCCATGGTTACCCAGCCCACCAATATTGGCGGCCTCGGCTTCAACCTTAAATGGAACATGGGCTGGATGCACGACATGCTCGATTATTTTGAGCTAGATCCCTGGTTCCGCCAGTTCCACCAGAACAACGTCACCTTCTCAATTTGGTATGCCTTCACCGAGAACTTCATGCTGGCGTTAAGCCATGACGAAGTGGTGCATGGCAAGAGCAATCTGCTGCACAAAATGCCAGGTGACGACTGGCAAAAATTTGCCAACGTGCGGGCCCTGCTGGCATATATGTGGACGCACCCAGGTAAGAAAACCATCTTTATGGGGATGGAATTCGGCCAGCGAGCTGAGTGGAATGTGTGGGGAGATCTGCAATGGGATCTGCTGCACCACGACTCCCACCAGGGGTTGCAGCGTCTTGTCGACGACCTCAATGTCTTCTACAAATCGGAGCGGGCTTTATGGGGCGATGATTTCAGTGAATTTGGCTTTCAGTGGATCGATTGCAACGACAACCGGCACTCGATCATCAGCTTCATGAGGCGTGAAAGTGCTACGGGCAAGTGGCTTGTGGTGGTGGCCAACTTCACCCCCCAGAGCCATTCCCACTACCGAGTGGGTGTACCGCTGGGAGGCTTCTATGAGGAAGCCTTCAACACCGATGCTGAGCGCTACGGCGGCAGCAACCTGGGCAACCTGGGCGGCAAATTCACCGACCAGTGGGGTATTCATGGCTATGAACAATCCATTGATCTCTGCCTGCCACCCCTTTCGGTGCTTGTGTTACGCCGGGACGAAATCCGCAGCCAGCAGATGGATGAAGACACCTGTGACGAAGCCCCCGCTTTAGGGGCCCTGCTCGGGTAAGTTCTCGCTTCGCTCTGCTTGCACCCATGACGGAAACCGCCCCCCTGCTGCTGCGCGCCGCCCGAGGTGAGCAGGTGGAGCGGCCCCCGGTCTGGATGATGCGCCAGGCCGGGCGCTACATGAAGGTGTATCGCGACCTGCGCGACCGCCATCCCGGTTTCCGGGAGCGCTCGGAAAACCCCGATCTCTCCTACGAGATCTCGATGCAGCCCTTCCACGCCTTCAAGCCCGACGGCGTGATCCTCTTTTCAGACATCCTCACGCCCCTGCCGGGTATGGGGATCAACTTCGACATCATTGAGAGCCAGGGGCCCCTGATCCAGGAGCCAATCCGCAACCTCGCCCAAGTAGAGGCACTGCGGGCCTTGGAGCCGGCCGAGAGCATGCCGTTTGTGGGTGAGGTGCTTAGCCGGTTGCGTCAATCTGTTGGCAATGAAGCTGCCGTACTTGGCTTCGTGGGTGCCCCCTGGACCTTGGCCGCCTATGTGGTGGAAGGCAAAAGCAGCAAGAACTACGCCGTGATCAAGGCGATGGCCTTCCAGGAGCCGGAGTTGCTGCACAAGCTCCTAGACCACTTCGCCGAATCAATTGCCACCTACCTGCGTTATCAGATCGATTCCGGCGCCCAGGTGGTGCAGATGTTCGATTCCTGGGCCGGCCAGCTCAGCCCCATGGATTACGACAGCTTCGCGGCCCCCTACCAGAAGAAGGTGGTGGAACTGGTCAAGCAAACCCATCCAGATACCCCCTTTATCCTTTACATCTCTGGCAGTGCCGGCGTGCTTGAGCGCATGGCCAGCACTGGGGTAGACATCATTTCGCTCGACTGGACGGTCGATATGGCCGAGGGCTTGGCCCGCCTGCCAGAGCACATCGGCGTGCAGGGCAACGTGGATCCCGGATTGCTATTCGGTACCCCAGCGGCCATCCAGGCCCGCATCGACGACACCGTGCGCAAAGCCCGCGGCCGTAAGCACATTCTCAACCTGGGCCACGGCATCCTGCCGGGCACCCCAGAAGAAAACGGCCGCGCCTTCTTCGAGGCCGGCAAGAGTGTGATGGAGCGCATCGGAGCGGCTGCTTGAGCAGACCCGCGCGAGGATCCCGGCGCCAGCGGATCCTGATCACAGGGGCCAGCGGCTGCGTTGGCCAATACCTCACCGAGCAGCTTTATCGCCACAGCGATGCGGAGTTGCTGCTGCTGCTGCGTGATCCAGCCAAGCTCAAGGTTGTTTCAGCGGATGATCCCCGTATCACGCTGCTGGTCGGAGACCTACGGGATCTAACGCCCCATGCCGGTGCAATAGCCACCGCTACCCGCATCATCCACACGGCCACTGCCTGGGGCGATCCCCTCAGAGCCCAGCAGGTGAACGTCGACGCGGTCAAGCAGCTTCTGGCTTTCACCAGCCCTGTATGGCTGGAGCAGGTGATCTACTTCTCCACTGCCTCAATTTTGGATCGCCGGTTGCAGCTGCTGTCCGAGGCTGCTGAATTTGGCACCGAATACATCCAAACCAAGGCTCTCTGCCTGCAACAACTGGAGGCCCACCCCCTCGCCGCCAAAATTGTGGCCGTATTTCCCACCCTGGTTTTTGGCGGGCAGGTGGGTCCGGGCGACCGCCATCCCACCAGCTATCTCACCGCCGGGCTTAAGGAGGCAACCCGCTGGCTGTGGCTGGCTAAGTGGCTGCGCGCCGAGGCCAGCTTCCACTTCATCCACGCCGCCGACATAGCCCTGGTGTGCGCCCATTTGGCCACCCAACCCCATCAGCCTAATCCGGAGCCAAACCAGGGGGTCCTGCGGCGCCTGGTGCTCGGCCAGGAACCGATCAGTGTCAATGCCACCGTGGCCCAGCTCTGCCGTTGGCGCCGCAGCTGGCAGCCAGCCTTTGGCATCGATCTGCAGGGCTGGCTGATTGAAGCCCTGATCAAGCTGCTACGCATCGAAGTCAATGCCTGGGATCGCTTCTCAATTCGCCAGCGCCACTTTGTGCACGAGCCGGTGAGCCCACCAGAACGCTTTGGCTTGGTGAGCTACGCCCCCACGCTCCAAGCGGTGTTCGAAACCGCTGGCCTGCCGCACAGGTGAGTAACCACAGGCATGGTTGGGGCTGCTGGGCAACGACGAAGGCTTTTTGGTGTGAGCCCCATCGGGCAGCGGGGATGACCGCTGAAATCAACGTCCTGGCCCCTGGCTGATCTCTCTAGCGATCCAACTTTGTGGCAATTGTTTCGAACCTGGTTGGCAGAGGTCACATCAGCCCGGTTGGCGCCTTAATTTTGGGGAGTTGCCCATGCTTTTAAGCGCCCCCCCATGCGCCGTCTCTTCTCTCTGATCGCTCTCTGCCTGGCGCTCGTGCTGGGTGCTGCACCGAGTTTCGCTGCCGATGTGGCCCATGGTGGCCAGATCTTCTCCGCCAACTGCGCCGCTTGCCACATGGGTGGCGGCAACGTCGTTAACGCCGAGCGCACCCTCAAGCAGGATGCACTAACGGCCTACCTGGCCAACTACAGCGAAGGCCACGAAACTGCCATTGCTTACCAGGTAACCAATGGCAAGAACGCCATGCCTGCCTTCGGTGGCAAGCTCAGCGAAGGTGACATCGCCGATGTCGCCGCCTACGTCGAAGACATGTCTTCTAAGGGCTGGGCCTGATTCCCTGCCCAGGCCAACCGCATCAACCCCGGCCGAAGCTGGGGTTTTTTTGTGCAGCGGCGGCCAGTTCGCCAAGCTGAACGCCTATCAATCCCGGGCACCCGTCGCAGGAAACCGCAACCAGCATTGCAAGAAGATCCGCAGGATGATCCGCAATCCCAATGCCTCCCAAGATCACCACCTCACCGGGGAACTGACAGGGGACCCTGAACCCAACAACCAGGGTTCCACTTGAGCGGCGTGAATGGATCTGGCGGTGCACCCTGACGGGGGCCTGGGGCGAATCGAGGGGGTTGCACTCCGGAAGCCGGAGCAGTTCGTTAGCCACACCTGCGATGCATTCAGGTTGGTCCATGTAACTTAAAGTGTCAATTCATACCCAGATCAAAATTATCTATCATAATCACAATACTTTTTTTCAAATAAACCTGATCGCCGCTACGGCTGATCCAAGGATTAATGTTTGGTGATGGATGGCTGAGAAGATACCAATAATCTTCCCTTCGGTTGATCAGCGAGCCTGCTGCGGGCGTAAC
>NZ_JBSYHW010000017.1:0-43492 GCF_056108345.1 Cyanobium sp. NIVA-CYA 375
ATGTTCCAGGAACTGGAAGGCAATCTGATCGCCGCCATTGGCAAGGTGCTGTTTGGCTTCCTTACCCGCCGTCAGCGCTCGGGCAGCACGGAAGTGGCGGCGGCCTGAGGCTTAGCGGCGCTTGGATCGGACCCATCAGTCCTCGATTAAATCAACGCTCACCAGCCGGGTGAGACCTCCAGCGGTGTCTGAGTAGAAGGTGCCTGGCTTGAAGTTGGCCTGAAACCACCACTGGCGGCCATCCTTGCTGCGCCGCTCCACACGGAAGTTATCCAGTCCCTGCTCCCGCAGTGCCAGTTGCAAAGCATCTCCGCTGCAGCCGGCGCAAGTGACGGAAAGTGGCGGTAGCCCAGGCACTTCGACGCAATAGACGGGCATGGGCTTGAGGCGATAGCTCAGGCTGCCACAAGAACGGATTAGGGCTCAGGCTGCGTCATCCGTAGCGGTGGCAACGCAACCCCACGCCCGGCAGGCCTAGGGTTGCAAAACTTCATGATTGGGCTTTGCGGGATGACTTCTACCCCAGATCTGGCCTCCCTCTATCAGTTGCTGTCTCTCCAAGAGCGCCCGATCCTGCCCTCGGGTGAGCGTCGCGCAATCCTGGGTTGTGGCTACGTGGGCGAAGCGGTTGCCAAATCCTGGAAGCAGGAGGGGCACGCACTTTGGGGCACCACAACCCGGCGTGAACGCTTGCCAGAGCTGGCCGATCTAGTCGACAATCCATTGGTTTTTGATTCGACGGATCCCTCCAGCAGCTTGGACTTCGCAACAGATGTCGACGGCATCTTGGTGTCCTTCGCTCCGTCGAAGAGTTCCAGTGTTGAGCTGAGCCAATACGAGCAGACCTTTCTTGGCGGCCTGCAGCGGCTGATCGAAACGCTTAGCCGTCGGCCTGTCAGCTCGCCACTGCAGCTTGTTCACCTCAGCAGCTGTGGCGTGTATGGCAACCGGCAGGGAGCGCTCACAAGTGAGAGCGATCCAACCGATTCAAATCATCCAGTGAATTCCGTGCTCGTGAGAGCAGAGCAGATGATCGCGTCGGTCCGCTCCGACTCGATCAAGGTCTGCGTGTTGCGCCTCGGTGGCATATACGGGCCTGGACGCGATATTCCGGCCATGTTGCTGAGTGCAGCTGGCGGCTTAGTGCAGCGTAATGGCCTGAATGTGCCGTGCTGGATTCACCGCGACGACATCGTTCGCGGTATCAACTTTGCCTTTGACCAAGGCCTGAATGACACGTACAACCTGGTCAATGACACCCAGTACAACGGCCAGGAGCTCACAGATAGGCTGTGTGAGCGCGCTGGCCTGCCACTAGCTAAGTGGTTGACCAGAGACACCAGCGATCGAATCCTTAATGCGCGGGTGAGTAATGAGAAGCTAAAGCAGCTTGGCTTCAGCCTCTCTCATCCATGCATGTTGGGCTGATATCGGCGCTCTATCCAGGCCAAGAGATTGTGATTGGCATCAAACTCCATTGTCAAATGCACAAAGCTTTGACGATCCAGTATGCAGCCAAAGTGGATGTCAAATGAATGCTTTGGCAAGCTCTCAGGCAGGCTGCAGATTAAATTATCCGTAAACAGCCCATTCACTTCATTCTTGATAAATAATTCGCTACAGAATGGTGCCAACCGCTGATCTGACGTTTCATTTACAGAATTGAATCCTGGTCTGATCACTGACTCCACTCCTTGCCAGCCAAAGACGGTCTCGAATACCGCCTCCAGCGATTGGAACTGAACGCGTTCGGGGTCAGGACTGGTGCGTTGGCAACGGAAGGGTGTGGCGGCGATTGAGTCCAGCAGCATCTGACCATCAGGTTGTTGCTGGTAAAGCGCCACCAGCATCGAACGACTGCGACCGCTGAAGAAGTTCACTTCATGCCCAGCACGGGCGCTGCTGCCGGCCATTTCCAGGCTCGACTGGCCCGCCGTCTGCGAAAAATGCCAGCAGTTATGGCCGAGGTTGTAATTGTGCCGATATAGGGGGAAGCGGCGTTCTCCACCGGGCGCGAATCGCAGGCCGGTTCCATGCCATTCACCCGTGTGCGCATCCGAGAAGCGGATGGAGTAAAGCGAGGCCTCCGGGTTGGCGCTGCCCTGCTTCAGGTTCATGCCATGGCCGTTGCGGCCATACCAGGTGGTTATTCCCTTCCAGTCGCCATGAAAGCTGGCGCGCATGAGGTTCCATTGCCGATCAGCTGCTGCTTTGGCGTGATTGTCTGAACCTTCCATCGTCTTCAGTTCGGTAGTCGGGTCTTCCAGAATCGGCTAGCTGATGTGCGACGGTCGAACGGCTTGGTTGTCAGGGCTGACCCTAAACGTTTCGTAATCAACCGAGCGAGTGCAGTTGCCAGCAGTTGTAGACGTAAGGTGATGTTTGGCCTCATGATCGCCAAGCCATGGCCAAGGTAGGAGTGCTCCTGCTGAACCTCGGGGGTCCGGAGCGCATCCAGGACGTCGGCCCTTTCCTCTACAACCTGTTCTCGGATCCGGAGATCATCCGGCTACCCAGCTCGGCCCTGCAGAAACCACTGGCTTGGCTTATCAGCAGCCTGCGGGCGAGCAAGTCGCAGGAGGCTTATCGTTCAATCGGCGGGGGCTCACCACTGCGGCGAATCACCGAGCAGCAGGCTCGGGAGCTACAGAGTGCCCTGCGCCTGCTTGGGATCGAGGCCACCAGCTACGTGGCGATGCGCTACTGGCACCCCTTTACCGAATCGGCGGTGGCAGACATCAAAGCCGACGATGTGGACGAGGTGGTGGTGCTGCCTCTTTACCCTCACTTCTCGATTAGCACCAGCGGTTCCAGCTTTAGGGAGCTTCAGCGTCTTCGTCAGGCTGATCCTGTCTTTGCAGCTTTGCCGATTCGATGCATCCGCAGCTACCACGATGACCAGGGCTATATCGACGCCATGGCCGGGCTGATCGCCCGTGAGATCCAGGCCTGCCCGGACCCTGACAGCGCCCACGTGTTCTTCAGCGCCCACGGTGTTCCTAAGAGCTACGTGGAAGAAGCGGGCGATCCCTACCAAGGGGAGATCGAAACCTGCGCCCGGCTGATCATCGAGAAGTTGGAGGCCACATTGGGCCACAGCAACTCTTTCACCCTTGCTTATCAGAGCCGGGTGGGTCCTGTGGAGTGGCTCAAGCCCTACACCGACGAGGCATTGGCGGAGCTAGGGCGGCAGGGTGTGAAGGATCTGGTGGTTGTGCCGATCAGTTTTGTGAGCGAGCACATCGAGACCCTTGAAGAGATCGACATCGAGTACCGCAAGCTGGCTTTCGAGTCGGGCATCACAAATTTTCGGCGTGTGCCGGCGCTTGACACCAACCCTGCGTTCATCCAGGGGCTTGCGCGACTTGTCCAGCAGGCCCTGGATGGGCCCGAAGTGAATCTTGACCAGGCGGCGGCTTTGCCTAGCACTGTGAAGCTCTACCCCCAAGACAAGTGGGCTTGGGGCTGGAACAACAGCTCAGAAGTGTGGAATGGCCGCTTAGCTATGGTCGGATTCTCCGCTTTTCTAGTGGAGCTGATCAGTGGAAGTGGGCCTCTTCACGCCATAGGCTTGCTTTGATCTTCTTTTACTCGGGATAGTGTCTGTCTAGATCGAACAACACCTCATGGATATATGTCTCGGTCCATTCCGCGCCGTGAAAGCGGCTGAGCATCCCTCTTGCCGGATCTTTCTCTGCCCGATAGCTGGTGTAGCGGCGTTGGCCCTCGAGCAATATTGCTGAGCGATTGTCTGCTACGGGGGGTGCTTCATCTACGAGCTGTAAATAAAGCTTTAAATACTCAGCAAAGGCTTGAAATATAACGGTGGCGATCAGCTCATCGGAGGCTGCACCCAGAGGTAGACGGGTCCAGAGAAATGCAGGCGAAAAGTAAGGTTCCGCCTCGGCAGGAATGGGCCCGCCATCGGGCAAGTGAGGCTTCCAGCTGTTAAAAATTGGGAGTAATCGATCCCAGACAGGTTGGGTATGGAGGGAATCGCTGCGGTCAACTGGCTGCAGGTCAAGGGCTAGCAGATGGCCTGAGGGCAGCGTGACCAAATCGGCTCCGAAGAAAGGTAGATCAAAACGGCAGTCGGGATTGATAACTAGGTTCAGCACGGACGCTGCTGGTCCCGCTTCCACACAGGCGGCCCTCACCTGGCGAAGCTTGCTGGTTCGACAGGCCCAGGTTGCAGTTTGCACAACTACCGGCTGTGCCTTCGAACCGGTGGATCCGGTTTTTTGCAGAAACTGCTCCGGCACGGGGTAGGCGGCTGGCTGCAACGCCTGAAGCATGTCGACCGCATGATCAAGAAAGGGCTGCCAACGCCAACCGGCGATTCTGACCTGATCAAGGCTGCAGCTTTGCGGTGCTGTCATTGCTGCGGGCTAGATGGGAAGAGGAACTCGTGCAGAAAACGATCCGACCATGCCTTGCCGAAGTGGCTGCTAAACAGGCCATGAGCCGGATCTCTTTCGGCGCTGTAGACATCGTATGCCTCCTGCAGGGTTTTAACCCTTTCTGCTGTAACTATGGAAGTGCGTTGGCTGGCTTCGGCGCTGAGCTGCCAGTAGCAGTCGAGAAAGGCGGTGAAAGCTCTGGGCAACGATTCCTGCGCCTCCTCAGCACCTCCACGGCAGAACAGCAGCCAGGGCGAAAAATATTGGTTTGGATCAAATGAGCGCATGGCCTCAGCACCGTGAAGATCCGGGTGGCGAGAAATAAGTTCTTTTAGGCCTTGATAATAGGTATCAAGATAATTCTGATCTTGCAGTAGGGGCTGAAAATCAAGCACTGCGACCAGCTTGCCGCGGGTGCCGAACCAAAGAAGATCGATTCCCATCAGGGGCTGATCGTTGTTGTATTCGGGATAGGCCACCGAATTCAGCACTTGCAGGCTGTCCCCCGCGTCCATCCTGGTCACCCGCCAGCGTCGGAAACCCGGAACCTGCCAGAGCCAGCTTTGGATCACGCTCTGCCTCTTCAGCGAGCGACATTCAGCGAGCCCATCGGGTGGGGCAATGGGCTGCGCCCCAGACCGTTCCAGCCTGCTATTGAGCTCTTGCAAAAAAGGGTCGAACATCTCGGAGGGCTCAGGAGCAGGGTGGGTTAGCTGAAACCGGCGGCCAGGGAATCGGCGCTTTCCCGAAGCGACTGCAGAGTTGCGTCGGAGGGGCAGCGAAGCTCCGTGCAGTAGGTGGTCATCGACACACCGTCGAGGCACTGCACCGAGCTCACCCGCATTCGCACCTGATCCGTGACGAACCAGCAGCGTTCCGTGCCGACATTGCTGTCGTAGCGCGTGGTAACGGTCATGACGCCATCGCTGGAAAAGTTGTATTGACTGAGGACGGGTTGCTTCTCCACGTAGCCCTTGTCACGGACCAGGAAACCCTGAGAGGGATCTCCTGCCAGAGGGATATCTATTAATACAGCCGCTTGATCTTCTGTTCTGGCTAGGGGTTTTAGATTGCTCTCCCACCAGAAACGGGCCCCTCCTGCTGCTAGATGAGGGTTGATATTGAGAGCTAGGCATATCTGTTCGACGGCTGGATCCTGAGCGGAGAAGGGCTCGATCACAAGATTGGAATCGCCGAATTCATCATCTTGGTGGTCGAGGTGGTGCACAGCCCGTCGCGTCAGCCAGGCCCCTCGACTGGCCGCCAAGAACTGATCCATCGTTCGGGCTGGGTCCACGGGTGCCACGGGCGGGTGAGGGGGATGGGAGTTAGTCCTGTTCGGACTTCTGGGCTTCAAGCTGAGCCAGAATTGCTTCTAGCTTCTGCAGCTCGGGATGCTGAGCCAGGGTGAATTCCACTTGCTTCTGAGGAAGCTTCAGTCTCTGACCCATTCCGATCACATCTTTGATGAGTCGATCGCGGTAGGCCGCTAGCTGATCAATCGACTCCTCCAACTCCTGCCGGCTTGGATCGGATGCGTTGATTGCAGACGTGTCGGCGCGAGCGGTGGTGCCGTCGGTCATGGGTTGAATTGGGCGAATGTCAGCATACGGAGTCGGCCGCTGCGATCCACTAGAGCAGCTTCAAATGGGCCGCATCCATGGTGAATATGGAAGAAAAGATAAATCTCCTGGTGCTTTGTTCCGCGATTGGGCGGGAGTGCGTGCCCTCCCCTTGCCAAAACCCTTTGCCAGCGCTGCCTTTTTAAGTCCGACCGCGATGGGTGACGAAAGTTTGCATGATTGCTTTGATCGGGGTCCTGAGGCGGGAGATGACCGTAGTTTCCTCTTACGCCTTCCCCGAGAGGCAGCTAAGCCATGCAGACCTAAACAGATCTAACGATCTTCACTGGCTGTCAACTGGCTGAGCGCAAGCACCCCTGGTCCCTTTCCCATGCTCGACGCCTTTTCACGCGCTGTCGTCAGCGCAGATTCGAAGACTGCCCCAATTGGAGGCGGTGAGCTCGCTGCTCTCCGTAACTATGTTGCTGAGGGAAATAAGCGTCTAGACGCTGTTAACGCCATCACCAGCAATGCCTCCTGCATCGTTTCAGATGCAGTCACCGGCATGATCTGCGAAAACACTGGCCTGATCCAGGCTGGTGGCAACTGCTACCCCAACCGCCGCATGGCCGCCTGCCTGCGCGACGGCGAAATTGTGCTTCGCTACATCAGCTACGCGCTGCTGGCTGGCGATGCCTCGGTTTTGGACGACCGCTGCCTGAACGGCCTCAAGGAGACCTACATCGCTCTGGGCGTTCCCCTTCAGTCTGCCGCCCGCGCTGTGGCCATCATGAAGGCTTCTTCCACGGCTCACATTAACGAGACAAACACCAGCGGTACCAACCCTGTGGAAACCCGTTTCCGCAAGATGGAAACCGTTCAGGGCGACTGCTCCGCTCTAGTGGCTGAAGCTGCTACCTACTTTGACCGTGTGATTAGCGGCCTCAGCTGATTCATCCGAAGAGATTGCTTTTTTTAAACCACTACAACTCAATTAAACGAGGATCTTCACGATGAAGTCTGTTGTGACCACTGTTGTGACCGCCGCTGATGCCGCTGGTCGCTTCCCCTCCCAGAACGACCTAGAAGCTGTTCAGGGTAACATTCAGCGAGCTACTGCTCGTCTTGAAGCTGCTGAGAAGCTGGCTGCCGGCCTGGACAAAGTGACGAAGGAAGCTGGTGACGCCTGCTTCAGCAAGTATCCCTACCTCAAGCAAGCCGGCGAAGCTGGTGAGAATCAGGTCAAGGTGGACAAGTGCTACCGCGACATCGCTCACTATCTGCGTCTGATCAACTACTGCCTGGTTGTGGGCGGCACCGGCCCTCTCGATGAGTGGGGCATTGCCGGAGCCCGTGAGGTGTACCGCACCCTGCGTCTGCCTACCGCTGCTTACGTGGAAGCTCTCACCTTCACCCGCGATCGGGCTTGCTCCCCTCGTGACATGAGCCCCCAGGCTCTCAATGAGTTGAAGTCGTACCTTGATTACGCAATCAACGCCCTCTCCTGATCAGTTTCTGATTAATTGTTGAGGACAAACCACGGAGGCCTTCGGGCCTCCTTTTTTGTGAGAAAATGAGCCCTCTCCCACCCCCTCTCTTCGATGGAAATGGAAGCATTAGATATCTTGTTTGATGACCTTGCTCACCCCAATCCTTATATTCAAAGCCAGGCTTTTATAGCTATGGTCAGGGATTGGCCTCAGCAAGCTCTGCCTCGACTGCTTGGTTTATTGGCCCAACCGGATATAGCTTTACGCAGGGCTTCTGTTCGTGGTATTGGCGCCTTTGGCGCGGCAGCCTTGCTGCCCTTAGCGGATCTTTTTATGGCTAGCACGGACAGTACTATCCGCGCCAGCTGCGTGAAGGCCTATGCCCAGGTGGCTTCAAACCAGCCTGGCATCCATTTCCCCGAGACTGCGATGCAGGCTCTCGAGGAGGCACTTAGCGATGACTCACCGGTTGTGGCTGTTGCTTCGGTGATGGCCCTTGGGCAGGTTGGTGGGCAGGCGGTGCCTCTGTTGCTAACAGTGGTGGGCGGTGATAATCCAGCCCAGGCGGTAGCCGCTGTCAATGCACTCGCCCAGATCGATGATCCTGCAATTGAACCAACTCTTAAGGATCTGCAGCACCAACCAAAGTTAGATAGTTATGTGCGAGAGACGCTTGAATCAGCCTTGGCTCGAATAAGGGACCTGCAAGCGCGTCAACCTCAGCCGGGCTGACGCGAGACGATTGTCAACCTCACTTGCTTAGCTGACTGATTGCTAGTTCCAGCACTAATCTGACACTAGGTTGTTCTTCCTGCTCCACACTTGCTTTTAAGGCAGGCAATGCATCCTTGGCCCCTAGCTTCATCAGCGATAAAGCAGCGTTTTTGCGGACCTGTTCTTCCGAGTCGGTGAGTAGCGGGAGCAGACTCGGGCAGGCCCATTCTGGCTCCTGCAACTTCCCCATCAGCGTTGCAGCTTCTGCCCGCACTTCGGAGTCCAGGTCATCCAGCGCGGTTAGGAGCAGCTGTCTCGCCTGGTCATCCCCCAAAGCCTGGATCTGTTCGCCGAGAGCTGCTATTGCTGCCGTTCTTATCCTGGCATCCGGCGAGCTGGCTGCTTGGCGAAGCGCTTCTGGCGCCTTGGCGCCTATAAAAGCGATTCCCCAGCTGGCCAGCCCCTGCTGCATGGCCGAAGCTTTTGGATGAACCAGCACTGAGAGGAGTGGATCGAGAGCCTGCTCGCCGACTGCAGCCATCGCTCCGACCGCTGATCCCTGCACAACGGGATCCGAATCTGAGAGCAGGGTTTCGAGTAAAATGGGTAAGGCAGCTGGATCTGCAATCAGGGTCAGAGTCTTAGCTGCAGCGCGTCGAACGGTGACGTTGTCGTGAGACTGCAATGCACGGCAGAGAGTTGGCACCGCTGCAGCACCCACTGCTCCAAGGCTTTCGGCAAAGGTAAGCCGCATCAAGCCCCTGGTATCGCCGAGACCAGCCACCATGCGCTCAATTGCTGGGGTGTCGGATGAAGGAACTAACCCCTGACGAAGTTGGGAACGAAGCTCTGCAGCCAGAATGTTGGCTTCCTCAACGCTCAGTTGCTGGATTCCAGATGCGGGGGTAGCGGACAGCTCGGCAGACAAGGGTCCCTCCTATTGAACTAATTATCAGGGATAGCCGCGGCGATCCTATGGTGGGCTTAACAAGATCAGGACATGACACGCTTTTTGCTCTCCCACAACCTTCAGGTGGTTTCCGACAACCTGAAGGGCTTGAATTCCGCGGAACTGGCGGCTGGTCTCGTTGCACACCTGTCTACCGATGTCCAGGTTCAGGCAGTCAGCCACCCTCACTGGTTGGTGCAGGTGGAAGCCGATCTGCTGCCCGTCGATTTGGCCAATGCCGTACTCCTGGCCTGGCGACAGCTTCGCTCCTCTGCAGGTGCTACTGAGCATGATTGCCAGCTGTTGGCCCTAGGTGGACGCAAGGACGATCAAGGCGCTTCTGGAGCGTTGCTGCAGCAGAGTGACTGGGGGGTCGATGTGGTGGAGACTCTGAACACCGCCGCTTTCCTTCAGTCGATCAACTGGGAACTGCTTAAACAGGGGCGTGCTCCTGATGGTGTGTTCGAGCTTCAAGGCTGAGCTGGGCTATTTGCGGCGGCGGCGAGGTGATTGCTGTCCAGGCTTGGGTGATTCGCCTGGCTCTATTTCCGCTTTGGCGGCCACTGCGGAAACTGAGCTGGCCGCCTCCATCAGACCCACCGACGAAACTGGGATTCCGTTCTGGTGTAGTTGCTGCATAGTCTGGCTCAGCATATGGAGCGGAACTCGCAGCTTCTGAGCAACCCTCTGGGGAGTCTCAGAATTGATGCTTGTAACAAGAAGAAGTGCACCACATTGATGGGGTCCCATTGTGCTTCTTATTTAGATGGATCCATATTGAACGCTTCCTGGCTGGGTTGCATCAAGACACATAACTCTTAAACTTTCAGCGCTCTTGCCCTGCCGGCTATCAGAGTTGGAGCAGCTCTCCTTTGAGCTCCACAGCCGCGTCCACTTCGACTTCTGAGGACAGTATTTTGGCAAGCCCCAGCAACAGTTACGACAATATCCATCCCGGGCTCAGCCACCATGATGCGCTAGCGATTCTTGAACAATCTCTTGACTCGCTTGATTCTGCCAGCGACTACTACATGGCGGCCGCCCATCTCGTGAACTTCCCCGGCGATAAAACGGAGGAGGCATTATTGCATCTCATTGATAATTCTTCGGGCGAACAGGCGGTTAACCTTGCGCGCCGCAAAGCGGTCGAAGTTCTGGGTCGGCTTGGGGTTCAACGGGCCATTCCTAGCATCGGGCGTTGCCTAAGGAGCAATGATAACTATCTCGTTGAAAATGCCGCCTGGGCCCTTCTTCAGCTCAATTGCCAGGATGGTGAACTCCATCATGCGATGCTCCTGCTACTCAATGATCCAAGCCAGAGCCGCAGGGTCCTTATCCAGGCTCTTGTGGGGTTAGAAGTGCATGCGGCCTTGCCCGTACTTCAATCGCTGCAAGATGAAGCGAATCCAGGGGTTCGCGGCGCTGCTTTGGCCGGGGTTGCACAGCTCAGTGGCGATAGCAGTCGTCTTCAAGAATTGGAAGACCACCTGACCCTGCCTAACCAAATGGACAGGCAGTCGGCGATTCAGGATTTAATTGACTGTCGGGCTACATATCTATTGCCTTCGATCCTCAAGGCGCCCGTGTCCCCTGTGTTCAGGTTGCGCGCTCTGCGGACACTCTGGCCTGGCCAAGACAAAGCACATGCAGGACTTGACCTGCTTACATGTTTAGATTCGCTGATGTGGGATCAGCCAGAAGATTTGGTCTTGGCGCACTGCTACGACACTGAACCCACCATATTGTTTTTATTTGATGAGTTTTTTGGTACTGACTTTAGCCGTTGCTACCTAGCATTGTCCACATTGAAGCATAGGCCAGCAGAAGAGCTCTGGCCTGTTTTCTGGAAGCGATGGCAGGAGGATGCTTATAATGATTATGGTGCTCATTATTTCTTCATTCAGCTTCTTGGCAGTGTGGATATCTGGCCTTTCGCTGCTACTCCTGTCATTGAAGCATTGCTGCTGGAAGCCATGAACAGCAAGCGCCCACAATTCGGTAAATCAAGAGTGGCTGCTTGCTTGGCTTTGAATAAACACTTCCCTGATATATGGTGCAAAAGTGTGCGGCAGCTTTTGTCCTCCGATTTTACGCCGAGCTGGGAGCTACGTTATGCTGCATTGATAGGTCTTGATTCAATTGATGTTGGGCATAACCATGAAATATTTCAGCTATTGCAGGATGCTTTTGCTGTGCAGGATCCTGATGTTTTTGTAGATCGTAGGCGTCAACTGCTTATTTCCGAAAACCGGGTCTGAAAGGACCCACGCTCAGCCCAGTAGCGCTGAATTTCCAGGCCTTTTGGTCTTGGCACAGCTGCTTCAGCTCTCAGTATCTTGAATGTTCGACGGGGCCCCATTGGCCAGTTTCCAATTGCTCTTACAGATCGCACTTGCCCATCAAGCATATTTAGACAGGCTTCAAAACGCTCAAGCTGACTATGATCAATTGTTTCAAAAATAAAGTCTTGGCCTTGGCAAATTAGGTGCTGCGAGCGAATCCAGCTACGGAATTGCTGGATAGCTGCTCCGTCAGCTTGCATGGTTTCTTTTTTATCCAATTTGTTCAGGTTCTTCTCCCTTATGATTACTTAGATGTGCCCACTCAGCTGTGACTTCATTCTCAAAGCTAGCCACGCGTTCAAAACGTAATGGCCCATGTTCGGAGCCCCATTGTAAGGTATTGGTAGCTGGATCAAAACCCTGATCTCTACTAATCCAGTTTTCATGATCAACTAACACCTCGCTCACTAGATAAGTAGGCCGCCCATCACGTGGCACTAGGCATTTATTACCAGGCTCTACCTTCCCGCTGAAGCAACCCGGTGTCGTCTCTTGGAAATGCATCGCACAACCGCAGCGTTGTTTGAGGCGATCAATATGAATAAGCTTGAGCAGTTTAGGCGTGAAGCCTGCTCCAGCTAAGCGAATTGGTTGGTCGAATCCAAAATTCTCAACAATCTGCACCTTCTCGGTCGAAATCAGTCGATGTACGCCTTGCCTATAAGGTCGCCAAGGATCGTGCCCATAGCTTTGCTCGGAGTAAAAACCAGGGCCCTGAAATACTTCCCAAGGCAGAGGCCGAAAATAGATGTTAATATGGGCAAAATTTATGGGATCGCGCTGTGACTGAGAGAAATTACTGTAGTGTCCAGCAAGAATTTTGGCAAATTTTAGGGCAATACCTAACATGGCGAACTCTACTGGCTGAAGGAATCTAACCGTCTGATTTCAGATGCGAAGGAGGTTTGCAGTATTCCTGAGCCGGCTGAAGTTCGCAGCACTGATGAGCGGCAGCGAACATTCTCAGATACGAACCAGATCCTTTCCTCTGCAATCGATTGACCATATTGGGTAGTGAGTATAAAAGTATCGTCTTCTAAAAAAGCGTAGTTTGATACTGCTTGCTCGGCCTCTGCGTATCCAGTGCTTCGCAGTAAGATTCCTTTTTGATTATCAGTTGGGATTGGAACGAGTACGCATGATCCTGCTGATACTTCACTGGGGCCATCTGGCTCCCAGTCACTTTCTGCATTCCATTCCATTCGGAATGGCAGAAGGGGTTTGGCGTCGTGTATCTTGCAGTCTCTAATTAACTCAAGCACCAACGGATCTTGGAGTCCAATTGGTTCAATCAATACTGAACTGCGAACATCCTCAAATTGCTGAAAAGCAAGAGAATGACCACTTCTCATGGATCGCCAGCGGCCTAGGCTACGAGCTACAAAAGATTCCAGCTGCATCAACGCTGCTCAGGCCTTGTTTCTGTGAGTGGTCCTTGCAACTGGCAGACGACCTGCCTGAACCATGTGTACCCATGTATCGATCATCATGTTGATCGCAGGCTGCGTTTCTTCAGTGCTCTGATTAATCTGAGTGCACTCTGCTTTGCGATAGTCTTTGTCCTTTAAATTCATGGATTGCAGCCAGGGTGCTTGCTGTTGATGCTTTTAGGAGGCGGCGGAAGTGTTGCCTTAATATATATTAAGGCTTTGAACCGCCTCCGGTTTAGTTTGATTTAGGATTCCTTTACTGAGGCGATGCGACCTCCGCGTCGATGAATTGATTGGATGGCTGATGATAGCGAGCTGAAGGGAACGGTTGTCGTTTGCGTTACCCGTCGATTTAGGCCGACTGGATTAACGCTTGTCCAGCGAATAGCGTAGCGCTGGTTGTTGCGACCTCCTGGGCCGGGAGTTTTTTGACTGCCTCCGGGGGCTGATCTGGTCGCCAGGCTGACTAATAATTGTGATTGCCCGTCACCATCAAAACTTGCAAAGCCTGAAGTCAAGGCACGTGTTCTGTTATATGTAAGGTTGGATTCACCTTTCTGGCTTGCCACTCCCCTGTCATAAGGTACTGTATCAAAGCCAAAGACCTCTAGATACTCGGCGCCGTATATATAGCTGTTGATTTCTGCTTCGTATCCTTCTGTGGCTAGGAGCTGAACATGCTTGCTCAGTTCAGCCTGATTTCGTGGGGCGCGGCCTAAGAGATGCTTGAAGTTGAGTTCAACAAATCGATAGGGACCATTTGCATCAAAAAAGAGACGCCGATAGCTGTCGGACAGAGCTAGAGCATTGACCAGCCCCTGCACAGTGAGGTCGCCGTTGATGAATAGACTCTCTGCAGAGACTGAGAGCTCTTCGTCAAAGAGGTGTGCATTGCCAAATACCTGGCGGTAGGCGGCTTTCAGCTGGGCTTTGGCCTCTGATTGGCGTAAATCCGAATCGGGCCGGGCAAGAGTTTTGATGTCCATGGTTTATTAGGTTGGCAGGGGAGAGGGAGCGAAGAAGTAAGCTATTGTTCCGAAAAACGAGCCAGAGTCTTCTAGGTGATTTCGGTCACAGAAATGATCCGACCACCGCGTCTATGGATGTATGCCAGTTGGCTGGTAATGTCATTGCCACTTACTACGTAGCTGGCGTTCGGGTTGCGTTGGCGGCCGCCTGCAGGCTGGGCATTGACGACAATACGGAACCGCTTGGATGTGGGATCAGCTGATCCAGAGGATGCACCAAGCCTGTTAATCCTTACCGTTGTATTTGTCCAGTTTGCAGGTGCAGATCTTGTAGCCACTGAATTCAGCAGGCTTGAAGCGCATTGAATGGTGTCACTGGCTGCATAGCCTTGAACTAGCGCTATGTGGCGATTAAAGGAAACCTGTTCGCGACCATTTTCCGTCGTCACACGTAGATAGGGAACAGTATTCTCGCCGAAGGTGTTCTGATACTCTTCGCTATCAACGTAGCTGTTGATTTCTGCGTCATAGCCGTGAATGGCTAGCCTTTGTAGATGCTCACTCATCTCGGCCTGAGATGCGGGTGCACGCCCCAAAATATGTTTGAAATTCAGCTCAACAAAACGGTAGGGAGCATTTGTTTCGAAGAAGCGACGGCGATAGTCTGCAGAGAGTCCAATAGCTCTTATAAATTCACGGGTGCTGAGCTTTCCCTCAGCAAACTGGCTTTCTGCTGTTAAGTTGCGCTCGCTGTCCATTACATGGGGATTGCCCAGCACTTGGCGGTATACCGAGCGGATCAGCGCAGTAATCTGATCTGCTGAATCACCGTTGCAGCGCTCGAATACTTCCTGCTGGCGCTGGCCAAGCCCAAAGCCAACGTATAGATCACCACGCATCGGTGTCGAGTCGCCTCCATCGGCACTGTTCCGCTTGACAGGCACTAACATTCCGGTCGAACCAGCCGCTGTTCTACCCATCTGTCCAAGGGAACTGGATCGGTAAACCTGTGCAGGCACCTTTATCGAGAGCCTGTAGCCGCTAACCAGATTTCCTAACAGCTGACTTTTGGTCCCTACTGCTGTGTCGCTGCCAGCAAAATTCTGCTCAAGTGCTGCGATCCTGTTGAATGCTGCTTGAGGCTGGCCCACTGGAGAGTTCCAGCTTGTTGGGTATGGAACTGTTTCCTCGCCGAAGGACTTTAGATACTCATCGGAATCAAGATAGCTATTGATCTCGCCTGTGAAGCCACTTGTGGCGATTAATGCCACATGGCTAGCAACCTCTGCTTGATTCTGGGGGGGGCGGCCCAGCAAATGCTTGAAGTTAAGCTCAACTGCTCGATGCGGAGATACGGCATCAAAGAAGCGTGAGCGATAAAAACTGGATTGGGCCAATCTCCGTACGAATTCTCGTACGTTTATGTCCCCATTGCGTAGTCTTGATTCGGCACTCAGCAGGCGCTCGCTTTCCATCGGCTGAACATTTCCGAATACCTGCCGGTATGCAGCTCTTACTGCGATGTGAAAAGCAGCATTGTCGTTTGCGGTGAATGCCGAAGGTGTATTCAGTAGCTGCTGGTTGCGAAATTGTTCTTCGCTTGTTGCAGTTTCTACGTCATCAGTTCTTTTGCGTGAAAAACTCGCTGGGGCTTCAAGAAGCTGAGTGGCTCCGAAGTCAAGTGAATTGCTTTGATTTGCTGTCATGGGAAGATGGAGTTGATGGACTTGCTTTGTTGTGGGGGTTATACGGTGCTAGACGTTTTAGAGGCATCTAATTTGTCTTATCCTCGCAGGCTTGGCAGCTTACTGGTTAAGTAGAGCTGGTTGCAGTAATGGGTTAACTCAGTGGTGTGATGCTTGCGATCTTGCCTCCTTCGCGGTGAATAAGTTGATACTGCTCAGATAGCTTGTTGAAAGGGACGAATAATACTCTGTTTGCCTTCCTGTAGCGTGATGTGGGCCGCACATTATTGGCCCTATAGGCTGTTACTTCAACTCGATAGACTTTGCCTGCTTCACCTGCAAGTACACCTATCCGTGTAACAGGATCTGTCAGGTTGGCAGCTGGGCGGAAGCTCCAGCCTTGGGTATCTTGTGATGAGGGAGCTACCACAGGGAGGGGTCGGTTCTGATAAGCAGCACCGCCAAGGCGGCTCCTGATTCCAGCCAAGTTGCCTTTAAGGCTGCTGCTGCTGTTTCCACGCAGCAACTGGAATGACCAGGTGAATTCTTGAAGCGTTGCACAGGATTCTGTTTTCCAACCACGTTGATATGGGACTGTCCACTCACCAAAGGTGTTCTGATACTCGTCAGAATCTAAGAAGCTGTCGATGTCTGCTTCATACCCACTTGTATCTAGTCTTTCGGCATGACCGCGCATTTCCTCAAAATCTGCTGGAGCACGTCCGAGTAGGTGGCGAAATGCTAGTTCGATATAGCGGTAGCGCGCGCATGAGTCAAAGAAGCGGGTGCTATACAAATCGCTTTTGGCGATACGTCGTACCAGTTCTCTAACGCTGATCTCGCCTAGCTTGAACTGCGATTCTGCAACAACTTGTCGTTCGCTCTCCATGACGTAGGCATTCCCAAGCACCTGTCTGTAGACAGCCCGGATTACTGACTCCTTCGCTTGGTCGTCGTCTCCTGGTACTAGCTCACGTGGTGCTTCGCACTCTTGGGAGAAGCTCTCCACACCCAGGATGGATGCTGGACCAAACGGCATGACTTTCTTGGCGATACCTTGCAATTATCCCTGGCATCCCATAACCCTCGACCTTAGCTTTATAAACCTCAATCTTTTGTTTCAATCGCTTCGCTTTGTCTGGCCGTGCCAGCGCGCTATGCCGTTCTCGTTGCCGATTCAAGCAAAGATTCAAGGGTCGCCCTGGTGGCTTGCCGGGTGAGAGGGTTCCAGCAATCCAGTTCGATGTGAGAGCGAGTTAGGAGGTTTGTGAGCTGTTTCTTGTCCATGCCTGTTACCTGACTGAAGTCAGCGCCTTGAATATTTTCAGCCCCATCTAGGATTGCCTCTGTTAAATCAGCAGCCCTAAAGTCTGCCTGCTGCAACTGACTGCCGGTAAAGCGTGTTGCGATGCAGCGACAACCTCGCAATTTCGCAAACCTTAGGTCTGCTCCAACAAAGCGTGTTCCGTCTAATACTGAACCACTTAAGTCACATCCGCTTAGGTAGGCACCCATGAAGTTGGTGTTCCGAAGATCCATACCCCTGAGATCTGCACCATTTAGAAAAGCCCCATTAAGAGCTGCACCAGGGCCTACCGCTCCTGACTTTTCAAGATCAAAACCAGCGGGTACACGAGTCTTTTTGTCATAACGAGCAAGTGTTAGGTTGCATCCTTCTAGTAGGCAGGCGCTTAGGTCTGTTCCCCTTATATCCATGCGACAAAGGTTTGCCTGGCGCAGGTCAAGTGGTTGTAGAACACGGTTGTTCCAGCTTGCACCGCGCGCGTCTACGGGTTGATGCTGCGCCGCAGTAGGTTCGCACTTTTCAGGAGCACTCCATTGGCTTGGATCTTCCGGCAACAAAGATGCTCGATGCTTTTGATTCATGTTTAGACGGGATTCACTTCGCTAGTAATCTGATGGGTTAGTGTTCTGTGGTTTCGCTTGCAATGGTAATTGGTTGCCGGATTTATTTGGCTTCTTGTTTTCCGGGCGAGGTTGGTTGCAAGGCCTTGATCAGATTATCAAAAGCCTTGTCAAGGCAGGTTGCCTCGCGAAAATGGCCAGAAGCTTTTAGTACTTGTGTGGTTAGTGTCCGCATCTGGGCTAGGACATACATCATCGCAGGGATAGGTACTTCCATCTCCTTGTATAACTGACGCAATGTCGTCATCCCTGCCGCATCTGTTACTTCTGTGCAATCGCATGCTACCCCGTAAATGATCACCCGTAGAAACTGTTGGCAGTCTCGCCAGCAGGCTTCTGCCCTTGGTTCTGGGTGTAATTCTCCGCCAGGCAGGATGAGTTGTGGTTGTTGGGATAGTAATTGTTGTCTTGCTTTATCAACCACCTGGTTTGACTCAGCTATCAGTAGCTCAACGGCATGTTCTGAGGTTTTGCAACATTTGCATATCTCTTCTAATTCTTCTGCGTTTAGGAGCCGTTTTGAAGTATCGGCTTTAGCTACCACCGCTCTCACTGCTTCGGGGAGGCTGTCTCGATTGCTTATGCCGCATACTTTTGCAGCCTTGGCCAGTTGGCTGATCTCCATCTTTCGATCTCCTTCTCTAGTTAGGTTCACGATTCCACAGGAGTTGCGGTAAGCCAGCCATGTCGCTCCAAATGGAAAGCCCATATTGCTTTCCCGCCTAGATCTGGACAGTGTTCAGATGCCAGATCCACCAGTTCTTCTGATACTCCGAGCTTTTTGAGCAGATCTTTTGCTTGGGCTGTTCCTTCTACCAATGTAGAACGTATTGCTGCTCCGACTACCCAGGTCAGAGTTGTTTCTGATAGTTCGCCGCTATTGCTCTCGCAGGCAAGCATAATATTGTTGTTGGCAGGATTTTTGTTGTGATGGGATTTCCAAAGCCCAATGTCTTCAATTCTGAGGTCTATGCGCAAGCGTGCCTCGCTTGTTCCGTACTGTATCTCCTGTTCCTCTTCGGCTTGTTTTATTAAGTCTTTTATGCTTAAAATGTCTTTGGGCGGCATGAGTGTTTTGTTTTGGCAAGAGGACGGTTTCCCCGGCTGTATGATTATTGCCGAATCGCTGTGGGCGAACAATTCTTCACGACTGCTGTCTTCATGCTTACCTTCGCCCATACCTTTATTTTTTGTTCAATAAAAATAGCCTCCCTTCGACGGGGAGGCTATTGATTACGTTCTAAAAAGCAGCTTGATCAAACAAGTGCGTTGATTGCGTAATCGAGGTAATTGTTTGCCTCTGTAGCTGCTTCGCCGGCAAGGCCATGGTTGGCTTTGATGTAGTTAAGAGCTTCAACATACCAAGACGGTGAGAGCTCAAAAGCGCGATTGATTTCATCAATCCCGGCAATCAGGTACTCATCCATGGGGCCGGTGCCACCAGCCACGAGGCAGTAGGTGACCATGCGGAGGTAGTAGCCGATGTCACGGGAGCACTTTGCCTTGCCACGGGCATCAGCGGCATAGTTCGCACCCTGCATCTGAGTGGTGTAGGGGAACTTGTTGTAAACGGCCTGGGCAGCGCCGTTCACCAAGTTGTCTGCATTGGCTGTTAGGCCCTTAGCAGCTGCAAGAGCATTTTTGGCGCGGTCAAAGCGACCAAAAGCGGAGTTGAGCTCAGTATTTGAGAGGAACCGTCCCTGGGAATCAGCTGCTGCGACGGCTTCGGTAAGGGGAGTTTTCATGGGAAGGGGGGAATAAGTTGATTTGAATTTTTAGTGAGCTGATCAGCCGACGGCTGCTGCAGCGCGGTCGAAGTAGGTGCCGATTTCGCTGATCAAAGCTGAGCAGTCTCCCTGGGTGATGCCGTTGCGGTCGTTGGCAATTGCAATGGCTGCGTCCTTCATCTTGCGAACGCCTTCAGCAACTGAAGCCCCAGGAACGCCGAGCGCTAGGTAGGTCTCCCGTAGGCCGTTGAGGCAGCGGTCTTCCAGCACGGATGCATCGCCGTTGAAAATCGCGTAGGTGATGTAACGGAGGATGATGTCCATGTCGCGTAGGCACGCAGCCATGCGGCGGCTGGTGTAGGCGTTACCACCAGGAGCTGTCAGCGCCGGCTGAGCTTCAAAAAGATCGCGGGCCGCATTGGTGACGATCTTGGATGCGTTGGAGGTGATGCGGTTCACAGCATCCATACGCTTGTTGCTCTCGGAAACCATCGCCGCCAGCGCGTCGATTTGACCGGCGTTGATGAATTCGCCACGGGCATCAGCCTGGGCTACAACCTTGGTGAAGGCGTCGAACATTGGGAGGCTCCTAGTCGCGACGAAGAGTCGGAAGGGTGGATAGGGGTTCCAGGCTGGTCAGGGCCCAGGGCTGCGCAGTGCCCCTTGTGGGCAGGGTGCAGCAACCTGGCTGTTGTCAACTTGGTTTGCCCATTCTCTTCAAGATGCCTGCTTGCCTACTGCTCCCTTAACAAACGGTCACTGCCCTAGGGACTGGTGGGCTTGCTCGGTGCAGGTCACCACAGCAGATACCTGATTTTTAGCTCAACAAAGCGTTGGGTGTGGTGGTTTTCAAAAAAACTTGGCCGCGGCATCCACATTGGCCTGTTTCGATCGGATTACAAGGCTTTCGGAATCGTTACAAACGCTGCGCTGCAGGCACTGGGGCGCCAACCCCTGGCGCTTATGGGCTGCGCCGATACCATCCGCCCATTCCATCGGCAATGGTTATGGCTGTTGAGCTAAAGGTTGCAGACTGCACCCAGCGGCTGGCTGATCAGCTGCAGACCCTCTCGGAAGTGGCAGAAGCGATCACCTTCCGGCTGCTTGAACTGGAGGAGCGGCTTGCCGCCCAGGAGTTGAGGCTCGAGCCCCTGCTTGAGGGCCAGGCCGATAGCCAGGGCGTGCTCGCTGACGAGACGGAGCTACGACTCGATGACACAGAAGACCGGCTGGCTCGCCTTGAGGGCCTGCTTCAGGGCATCGAGAATCAAGGGCTAGGCCGTCACCTGCGTCCAGTTGTTGCCTCCCAGCTGGCCCATGCCCAGGGGGCGCAACAGGAAAGCTTTCTGGATGACAGCCTGGTCGAGCAGCCCTTCCTTGATGAGGAGGAGCAACCCTTCCTCGATGAGCTCAGCGCCTGACACTCAATCCCGCCACTCAATTACGCCACTGCTCAAACCAATGGGCTGGTATTTCGTCGCTGTAGTCGTCGGTGCGGGCAAATTCAAAGGGACCCGCCAGTGATCCCCAAAGATGTTCGTGGGTGATCGGATCGTGGCCCCTATCGATCGTGCGCATGCCAGCTGGGTTTAGTTCCAGCCGGCTCACTAGGTAGGAGGTGCTTCCCTTGCGCTCCACCAGACAGCGACATCCAGGCTCCACTTCCCCCACGAATCCTTCGCTCTCTTCGCGCACCACGTAGGCACAGCCATCGAGGGGCATTAGGTCACTGGTTTGAATGCGGCCACGGAGTTCGCTGTCCTCTACCGCTCCCCAGAAGCGTTGATCTTCTGCCAGCGCCTGGTTGACGATCGTCAGCTGGCCGTTCAGTGCTTGCGCCCTCAATACCCGAATGCGGTAAGGAGCTGCTGGGTTAATCGCATAGCTCTGCTCCAGCAGCAGAGAGCCCGGTGCCAGCTGGGGGAGGGGGCGGAATTTGACCAGGATGTGGGCGTAGAGGGGCGGATTCTCAAAAGCCTGCTCCTGGTTGCTGAAGCCACCGCTCAACATCCGCACCAATCGCTCCAAGGAGCTCGCCATCACGCCAGTTCACGGCTGTGAGGATGACGCTACTGGCTGGGCCCGGCCAACCCCAAGAGGCGGAGGCGAAAAGCGGCTACCTGCTGAGCCAGCTCTGGTTGGTTTTGCAGAAAGGGATGGTCGCCAAGCCCCTCGAGCATCAGATCGACCTTGGCTGCTGGATCGAGGCCGTGGTGGGGGTCGCGCTGCTCATGTTTTTGCCAGGCTTCATCGAAAGCCTGAGCAAAGCTGTCGGCGTTATTGAACATCCGGTTGGAGTTCAGTGGATGCTCACGCATGGTGCCGCAATATTCAGCCGTTTCTAGTTGAGCCATTCCAAACCCTGGCAGGCTTTTCGCGGCAGGAAAGTAGTGGGACGGAGAATGCCAGGACCCAGATTTGAACTGGGGACACGGCGATTTTCAATCGCCTGCTCTACCAACTGAGCTATCCCGGCCCGTCGCCTTAGCGACGAAGTGATCTTAGATCACGGCCCTGCCACGGGGTTCGGGCCAGGCAGGCCATGCCAGCCACCTGCCAGCCCTGGTCGCGCAGGGTATCTGCAGCGGCGCAGGCCGTAGCACCCGTCGTGAGGATGTCGTCCAACAGCACCACCGCAGGCTTATCCCGGGGGTGCTGTTGCTGCCCAGAGGCGGAGCAGCGAAAGGCTCCTGCCTGGTTAGCCCAGCGCAGCTCGCGGCCTAGATGGTGCTGGCCCAGCACTGCCCGACTGCGTTGCAGGAGGGGTACTTGGCGCCAGCCCAGTTGCCAGCTAAGGGCCCTGCCCAGCAGGCCGGGCAGAGGGTTGGCTCGCCGCTTCCAGCTGGGGATCGCAACCAGCAGGGGTGGTCTGGCCCAAGGTTCGGCGCCCAGTCCTGCGGCTAGTTGCTGTACCAGAACTGCCACTATTGCCGGATTCGGATGGGTGCGCAGATAAAGAAGCTGCCGGCGTAGCCGCCCCGAATACATGCCAGCGGCCCACCAATGGATGGGATCACTGCCCTGGCGTCCGCCCTCGGGTAATTCCGCCGCCAGATCGGCGTGCAGGCTTGGTGGTTTGGCGATCCAGTCCAGGGGCAGCAGCTTTAACAGCCCTGCCGTTAAAGGAGTTGGGCCAGGGGGCCAGGCGGCCATGGAAGGGTCTGCAGGTTTACCGCAGGGTTCCCACGCCGCCGGCTTCAGCGGGGCAGGGCCCGCAACATCGCCACCAGGGTGCGATGGGCATCCTCACTGTCACTAAGGCAGTGGTCGAAGGGCACTGTGACCTTGGCGCCATCCACCTCAAGCTCCATGGCTTCGGCTCGGACTGCTAACAGGCTTGCCTTTTCGACTGCGCCTAGGCCGCCGTAGTGACGGGCATAGGCCAGCACCGCCTCGGCATGGTCGTCATTCATGTGTCGGCAAATCCGATCGCTCACGGCGGGGGTGAGGGGGTCGGCGGCCATGGTGATGCGAGGCGGTGGGGGTGGGAGTGATTCTGGCTCGGACGAAGCTGCTAAGTGGTTAGGCGGCGCCGAAGCGCTGCCATAACAACAGGCCAAGACGCAGGGCACTGAAGCCCACATAGCCAGCCAGCACCACAAACACCGCCATGGAGATCACAGAGCGCAGGCGGTCGTTCATGGTTTTTGCAGGGCTGTTGCGGCCAGTCTGGCCATGCCAAGGGCAGCTGTGCACCCCGGTCGATTCAGCACCGGTATGCCGAGGCTCTGCTGGCGCAGCCGCCGCCATTGGGGGTTGCGGGCCCCGCCCCCCAGGGTGATCACCCGCTCCAGGGCGGGAGCGCCGGCCGCTTGCAACCGCTGCCAGCCCTGTTTCTCGATGGCTGTGAGGCCCTCCAGCAGGGCCTGGAGGTAGCAGGCGTCGCTGATCGGGCGCGGGCCTAGCAGGGGCTCTAGCTCAGGATCGTCCACGGGAAAGCGCTCCCCACGGGCTGGCAGCGGCCGCAGCTGCAGGCCCGTGGGCTGGCGAGGATCGATCTGGCGGCTCAACTCTTCGATCTGGCCGTCACTGAAGAAGCGCCTCAGGATGCCGGCTCCGGCATTGGAGGCGCCACCCACCAGCCAGCTGCCTGCTACTCGGTGACAGCTGATGCCTGGCCCTTCGATCGGCCTGGGGCTGAACTGTTTGAGTACCAGGGTGGTGCCCAGTACGGTGACGCCATCGCCTTTGCCTGGCTGGGCGGCTAGCACCCCGGCGTTGGCGTCGGTGCTGCCTGCAACTACCTGGCAGCCAGGCGCCAGTCCCAGCTTTTGGGCGGCCTTACCCGCGATTCGCCCCAGCACCGCGCCGCTGGGGCGAATCGCGGGTAAGGCTGTGGCCCACGGCTGGCGGGCGATCGAGCCACTCCAGTCCTGCCGTTGTAGGTCCCAGCCGAGGCGCAGGTTGTTGCCCTCTTCTCCCCAGCTCCAGTCACCAAGCAACCAGCCGGTTAGCCAGTCGGCCTGGTGACGCAGCAGCCAGGGGCCGCTCGCTCCGATTGCTTGGGCCTGAGCCAGCAGGTGCAGAGCCCGGGCCAGGCTGCCGTTGGCACTAGCGGCTGGGCCTGAGCCGGCCATGGCTGCAGCTGCAGTTGCTTGCTCGCGGCAGGCGAAGTGATAAGGCAAGGCTTGCCCTAGGCAGCCAGGGCCGGGCTGGCCATCGGCACGGCACAGCAGCAGGGTGCCTGAGGTGCCATCCACCGCCAGTGCCCCAACCCGCTCACGGGCAGCTGCAGGCAGCTGCTCGCAGAGGCTTTTTAGGCCCTCCACCCAGCCCAAAGGCTCCTCGAGGCTGGATGGATAGGGGCTGGACTCTGCGAGCAGCTGCTCGCCATCTGGCCCTATCAGGGCAATCCGCAGGCCACTACTGCCAAGATCGATCCCAAGGGCCAGTGCCGTGCTCACCCGCCGGGCAGGCAGTTCAGGCGTTGACCTGGGCCGCGTTGACCTTGGCCGCGGTGACCTGCTTGAGCGTGGCAGCGATGGCATCCACGTTTTCCCAGGGAAGATCCAGGTCGGTGCGGCCGAAGTGGCCATAGGCGGCTATGTCTTGATAGAAGCGGCCGCCGCGTTGCTGGGGCAGCTCCCGTAAACCGAAGGTGGCGATGATGGCCCCGGGGCGCAAGTCGAACTGCTCCTGCACCAGGGTCGTGAGGTCGGCATTGCTGATGGCGCCCGTGCCGAAGCTTTCCACCAGGATGCTCACCGGTTTAGCCACGCCGATGGCGTAGCTGAGCTGCACTTCGCACTTGCGAGCCAGGCCTGCGGCCACCAGGGCTTTAGCCACGTAGCGGGCGGCGTAGGCGGCGGAGCGATCCACCTTGGTGGGGTCCTTGCCCGAGAAGGCGCCACCGCCATGGCGGGCATAGCCGCCGTAGGTATCGACGATGATTTTGCGGCCCGTCAGACCGGCGTCACCCTGGGGGCCGCCCACCACAAATTTGCCGGTGGGGTTCACCAGGAAGCGAGTGTCTGCCTGGGAGGGCTTGAGGGCCAGATCGGCGGTGGCGGGCTCCACCACGTGGATCCAGAGGTCGGCGGCAATGCGCTCTCGAATCGCTTTTTCGTCCGAGATGCCATCGATCTCAGCTGTGTGCTGGGTGGAAATCAAGATCGTGTCGATTGACACGGGCACTTCGTTTTCGTAGACGACGCTCACCTGGGTTTTGCCGTCGGGAAGCAGATAGGTGAGGCTGCCGTTGTGACGCACTTCCGCCAGCCGCCGCGCCAGGCGGTGAGCCAGGCTGATCGGCAGAGGCATTAGCTCGGGCGTCTCGTTGCAGGCGTAGCCAAACATGATCCCCTGGTCGCCTGCTCCCACCAGATCGAGGGGGTCGCCGTCGTGGTCGTCGGCCTCGTTTACCCCCTGGGCAATATCGGGGGACTGCTGGTCTAAGGCCACCAGCACGGCACAGCTGTGAGCATCGAAACCGCCGGCCCGGGCACCGGCGTAACCGATCTGGTTGATCACGCCCCGCACCAGGGTGTTGAAGTCAACCCGGGCGGTGGTTGTTACTTCACCTGTGATAAGGCAAAGGCCGGTGTTGACCACGGTCTCGCAGGCAACTCGAGAAGCCGGGTCCTGGGCTAGCAGGGCATCGAGCACCGCATCGCTCACTTGGTCACAGATCTTGTCGGGGTGCCCTTCAGTTACCGACTCGGAGGTGAAGACGTAACGGCTCATGCAGCCTTAATTCAACTGAACTCAGCCTATGTGCTGGCCTGCGCTTACTTGGAGCTCGCGCCAATGTTGCAGGCAGGGGAAGCGGGGATCTAGCGGCGGGGCGATGCTCCAGCCCGCCCCATAGCCGAGCACCACGGGCACCCCCGCCTGCTGGGCCATGCGCAGGTCGCTATTGGCATCTCCGATCAGGGCGCAGTGGCTGGCCTGTATTCCGAGTTGGGCGCAGAGTGCGTGCACCGCCGCTGGGTTTGGCTTGCGCGGGTTGTGGTCGGCACTCCACAGGGCTTGAAAGCTGGACCTGAGGTTTTGGCTGGCCAGAAAAGCTTCGATGCCAGCCTCGTTGTCGTTGCTGATCACGGCGCACACCACGCCTGCGTCCTGCAGTGTTTGCATCAGATCGTGTAGTCCGGCAGTGGCGATGGGCCGGTGCACACTCCCCTGGCCATGTAGGCCATCGGTGGCCGTAAACACCCTTTCGCTGAGTTCTAGGGCTTCTGGCCAGCCGAGGCCCACCTGGGCAAGAGCTGTGGCGGTGGAGATCAGGTTGTGGCTGCGGGAGCCGACGGCCGTGGCGCCGGCCGGATGAATGGCGCTATTGCTGAGCCCGTAGGCCCGCTGCAGTAGCTGAGCCAGCTCGTCGCCTTGGCTGACAGGTAGCTCAGGGTGTCGTTGCACCAACAGCTCGCAGGCATGAAAAACCCTGGCCGAGGCCAGGGTTTGGAGCATTGGTTCGCTGATACAAAGGGTGCCGTCCTTGTCGAACAACACCGCTTCGATTGGGAATGGTGTCCCCGTGGCATCGGCCAGGGGTTGTCCCCGCAGAAACAGCTCAGCCATGGAGGGCTCGTAGTTGGGTCTGGCTCAGTCGAGGGTGACGCCCATTGGTTCGTTGTCTTCGGCCTGCTCAAGCAGCATCTGCTTGTAGCGGGCGGCCATTTCTTCGGCTTTATCGAACACTTTCTGGGGATCGGTGAGCATGTCGCCGGGCTCGGGTTCGAGGGCCTTGGTCGAGAGAGAGATCCGGCCCCGCTCGGCATCCAGGTCGATGATCATCACCTTCATCTGGTCGTTGACATTGAGCACCGTGTGCGGTGTCTCGATGTGCTCGTGGCTGATTTCGGAGATGTGCAGCAGGCCGCTGACTCCACCAATATCAATAAAGGCGCCGTAGGGCTTGATGCCGCGCACGGTGCCGAGCACCACTTCGCCCACTTCGAGGCGGTTCATCTTGCGTTCCACCAGGGCGCGGCGATGGCTGAGCACCAGGCGGTTGCGCTCCTCGTCCACCTCAAGGAACTTGAGGGGCAGGAAGTCGGCCACCAGCTCTTCTTTGGCCTTGCGGGTGCTGATGTGGCTGCCGGGAATGAAGCCGCGCAGGCCTTCAACCCGCACCAGGGCGCCGCCGCGGTTGGTGGCGAACACCTCGCTGTAGATGGTGGCGTCTTCTTTCTGCAGCTGGCGCACCCGCTCCCAGGCACGCTGGTACTCGATGCGGCGTATGGAAAGCGAGAGCTGGCCGTCTTCGTTCTCCTCACTCATGATGAAGAACTCGCGGATCTCGCCTGGCACGAGAACGTCGCTGAGGCCTTCAACCCGGTTGATTGACACCTCCTGAACGGGCATAAACGCCGCTGTTTTGGCGCCGATGTCGATCATGGCGCCCTTCGATTCCAGGGCAAACACGGTGCCGTTGACAACGTCACCCGGCTTGAAGTTGTAGTCGTACTTGCTCAGCAGCGATGCAAACTCATCCAGAGTGAAACCCACGCCATCAGCGTCGTTGCGGGATGCAGCGCGACTGCTGGGGTCATCGGCGGTGGGGACCTCTTCCGGAATGGCCAGATCGAGCTCATCGCCCATGGCGGCGGCAAAATCGAGCTCGGCCTCGGCACTGATGGCTTCTTGGTTGAGCGTTTCAGTGCTGGTATCGGAAGGGGTCACGGTCATGGAGAGGTGGCGGACTGCCTGAAGCAGTGGGAATGGGAAGGGTGATCTGCCCGCCAGCAGAGCAAACCCGATTCGTAACTGTACCAACGTGGCAGCAGGGTGTTTCCGTTCCTTTGATCTGGTTCAGCTGATTCGACTCAGCCAACCGTGGCCAGGCTGGATTTGCGTAGGCGGCCACCACTGCGCTTGTGCAGTCCTTCCAAGGTGGCAACAAAATCGCTTACGCCCTGGAACTGGCGGTAGACAGAGGCAAAGCGCACATAAGCAACCTCGCTCATTTCGCTGAGTTGCTGCAGCACCAGTTCACCGATTTCGGCACTGGTCACCTCCCGTCCACTGCGCTGCTGCAGCTGGAGTTCGATTTCATCCACTACCCCTTCGAGCCTGGCCGGCTCTAAGCCTGTTTTTTCGCAGGCGCGCAGAAGTCCGTGCAGCAACTTGACGCGGTTGAAGGTTTCCCTCGAGGAGTTGCGCTTCACCACGGTGATAGGCACGGTTTCTACCCGCTCGTAGGTGGTGAAACGGAATTCACAGTTGAGACATTCACGCCGCCGCCGCACGCTGCGCCCACTGTCGGCTGCCCGCGATTCGAGCACCCGACTGTCGGTGTGTTGGCATGAGGGACATTGCATCCCTGGCATCCGGGCGTGTTTTTCAAGTGTAAGCAGCACTTTTTCATTTGGAAAGGGCTGCATTCGCTCATTGCACAACAAAAAAGCCCCTGCCGAAGCAGGAGCTTTAAAGGAATCTGGCTGATTATTTGCCGATCTTGGGGGGATCGCGAAAAGCGATCGCAAAGAAGAGCGTGGAAATGGCCAGAGCCAGGATCAGGATGTAAGCGAAGCTTTCCATGGATATCCTCGAGGGTGCTGGCGGTCAGCTGAGGGGACTGCCTACCGGGGGGACATAGCCCTCAGGCAGACGACGGGTAGAGCGGTCTCCCAATTTCTGGAACAGACCGAATTCCACTTGCTCGCCCAGATCCGGATCAATACCGGCAAACACATCGCGGTACAGGGTGCGGGCCCCGTGCCAGATGTGGCCGAAGAAGAAGAGAAGGGCGAAGGTGGCGTGGCCGAAGGTGAACCAGCCGCGCGGTGAGCTGCGGAAGGTGCCGTCGGAGTGATAGGTCTCGCGGTCAAACTCGAAGGCTTCACCTAGCTGGGCCTTGCGGGCTAGGCGCTTCACATCTGCAGGATCAGTGAAGACCTGGCCGTTGAGGGCGCCGCCGTAGACGGTCGCCGTCACACCAGTCTGCTCAAAGGAGTACTTGGCCTCAGCCCGACGGAAGGGAATGTCGGCGCGGACGATGCCATCTTGATCCAGGAGAATAACTGGGAAGTTCTCGAAGAAGTTGGGCAGGCGCCGAACCTCCAGATCCCGGCCATCTTTGTCAGTAAAGGAGATGTGGCCTATCCAACCGGTGGGGAGACCGTCGCCGTTCACCATCGGGCCAACCCGGAATAGGCCGCCCTTCGCAGGACTATTGCCTACGTAGTCATAGAAGGCCAGTTTCTCAGGAATCGAGGCGAAGGCCTGTTCCTTAGTAGCTCCGTTGTCGAGAGCGGTTTGGACTCGACGATTGATTTCGGTCTTGAAGTAGCTCTGGTCCCATTGATAGCGGGTGGGCCCAAACAGCTCTACAGGGGTTGCTGCTGCGCCATACCACATCGTGCCCGCAACAATAAAGGCTGCAAAAAATACGGCCGCAATGGCCGAGGCCAGCACTGTTTCTATGTTGCCCATACGAAGGGCCTTGTAAAGGCGCTCCGGCGGGCGAGTGGTGATGTGGAAGATACCAGCAATGATTCCAACGATACCAGCTGCAATGTGGTGGGCCACGATGCCGCCGGGGTTGAAGGGATTAAATCCTTCCGGCCCCCACGATGGTTGGACTGGCTCTAAGTGACCCGTAATGCCGTATGGATCGCTGACCCACATGCCAGGCCCGAATACCCCGGTGAGGTGGAAGGCCCCGAATCCGAAGCAGCCAAGGCCGGCAAGTAGCAGATGGATGCCAAAAATTTTGGGCAGGTCAAGGGCTGGTTCGCCTGTGCGAGGGTCCTGCCAGATCTCTAGATCCCAGTAGGTCCAGTGCCAGATGGCAGCTAGGAAAAGCAGGCCACTGAAGACGATGTGGGCTGCTGCCACGCCTTCAAAGCTCCAGAATCCCGGATCAACACCGGTCTCGCCGGTGATGCTCCAGCCGCCCCAGCTGCCGGTTACACCGAGTCGGGCCATGAAGGGCATGACAAACATGCCCTGGCGCCACATCGGGTTGAGTACCGCGTCTGAGGGATCGAAAATTGCGAGCTCATAAAGCGCCATGGAGCCGGCCCAGCCGGCAACTAGGGCGGTGTGCATGAGGTGCACTGCGAGCAATCGGCCCGGGTCGTTAATGACGACCGTGTGCACCCGATACCAGGGCAATCCCATGGGGGTAATTCTGGGTGGGTGGCGTGATCGTAAGGGGCTCTCCGGCCGCCGTGCGCTCCAGGTAACGGACCGCAACGGCCTGGCCCAGAATGAATACCTCTGCAAAAAGGTTTCATGCCCGTGATCCGATTTGTTCGCGAGGGCCGCGACATTGAGTGCTACCCCGGCGAAAACCTGCGAGAAGTGGCTTTGCGAGAGGGCATTCAGCTCTACGGCCTCAAGGGTGCCCTAGGCAATTGCGGCGGCTGCGGTCAGTGCATTACCTGCTTTGTGGCGATTCCGGAGGGCACCGCTGCCCAGGTGCTGAGCGCCCGCACCGCCGTGGAAGACCAAAAACTGCGCCGGCGCCCCCAAACCTGGAGGCTTGCCTGTCAAACCATGGTTCAGGAGTCTGTTTTGGTTTTGACTCGGCCCCAGGTGGGCATGGCCGACCAGGAAAATTTGGTGGCGGAGGCCCAGGCCCAGCCCCTGCCCAGCGGCCCCACAGCCTGGCCTGCCCCTCCGGTGCAGGAAGGCGACGAGGATTTAGAGGATGGGGCTGAAGGCCTCAGCGAGGGCGGAGAACAGGCGCCAACCGCAACGAGCGGTGAAGCCTCCTGAGAAGCGCCCATTTGGCGGTGATACCCTCCCCTCACTTCCCCTTCAGCCATGGAAACCAACGATCTCGGCTTTGTTGCCAGCCTTTTGTTCGTGTTGGTTCCCGCGGTCTTTTTGATCATTCTTTACATCCAAACCAACAGCCGCCAGGGGGGCTAGCGCCTCCCTTCAGGCTCCCGCACCAGCAACACAGGGGCTGGGGCGTGAACGCGGATGTAGTCGCTCACCGAGCTGCCCAGTAGCCGGTCGATGTCGACGAGGCCGCGAGCAACCACCGGGCGCCGATCCTGGGAAGCGATCACCAGCAGGTCGGCTTTGAGATCCTCAGCGGCGGCGCATACTCTGCGGCCGACATCGCCGCTGAGATGCACTGCCTTGAGCTCCACTCCGTAGCTACGGGCTCGCTGGCTTGCTTTCTCGAGTACTTCATCGGCTGGGGATTTGCCGCCCCGAGAAGGGGTGATGTCTTGGCGGGTTACGTGCACGCCGGTGAGGCTGCCGCCAGGAATCTCCCGCACAAGCTCGCAGGCCAGTTTCAGGGCGTCGTCTCCGACCCCGGTGCCATCGATGGCAACCATCACCCGGTTGATGTGGCGGATGTAAAGGTCGTCGCGCACCAGCAGCATCGGCCTGGTCGACAGCTGGAATACGTATTGGCTGGCGCTATTGCTGAGGATTGACTGAAGGCGACCCATGCCTCTGGAGCCCATCACGATCAGGTCGCTGTTGAGTTCGTCGGCCACCTTCAGCACCGTTTGCTTGGTGTCTCCCTGGCGAATGATTGTGTTCACCTCGCTGGGGTTGAGCCCGAGCCGCTGCACGGCTTCGGCGGCGATAGTCGCCGCTTTTTGGGATTGGTCCGCGAAGCTCTCACCAGCCTGCTCAGGCACCACGTGCAGCAGGTTGATGCGGGCCGCACGCACCGCCGGGATGTCGCGCAGCATGCGCACCATCTCTTCCACGTGGCCTTTGCCGGAATCGGCGATTAGAACGTTGCGAAACACTGAGACGACTCGAAGTAGCAGGCTGCCTGTCACCCTATGTCCGATCTGCAAGCGCAAACCATCTGCCCGCCACACCGCAACCATCCCCCTTCGGCCAAGCAGGCCCAGCTTTGGTGAAAAGAGTGGCTGAGGGCTGGTTGCTGGAGCGCCGTGTGCTGCCCCAACACACGGATCACGCCGGCGTGATGTGGCATGGCGCTTACTTGGCTTGGCTTGAGGAGGCGCGGGTAGAGGCCCTGGCTGCAGCTGGTATCGCCTACAGCGATCTTTCCGCTCGGGGCTTGGAGCTGCCGGTGGTGAGTTTGACCATTGACTACAAGCAGCCCCTGTTTCACGGCGATGCTGTGCAGCTGTGGAGCGAGGTGCTGCCGCGCTGTGGTCTGAAATTGCCCTGGCGAAGCCGTTTTCTTGCTGCAAGCGGAAAGCTGGCGGCTGAGGCAAGGGTTGAGCTTGTGCTGGTGGAGAGCGCCCCTGGGCTGGATCAGCGCCGGCTGGTGCGCCGCTTGCCCGCGGATCTGGAGGCCGCGGTTGCGACCCAGGCGCGGGGACCGCATTAGGATCAGTACATCTGTACTGAAAGCGTCATGGCGATTCAGGGGCTGCTGCGGAGCGCCGATGGCGCCGGTTGGAATCAGGAGCAGCGGCTTTGGTGGCTGCTGTGGTCGGGTTGTCCAGGAATTGGCGCCCAGCGGCTGGTTGCCATTAGGGACAACTTTTGTGGCTGGGCGGCAGCCTGGGGCGCTCCACTCGAGGCCTTTGCTGCCCTTGCCGGTTTTGGTGCGGTGGGCTGCCGCCAGCTGCAGCGTTATCGCGATCGCTGGGGTCCCGATCCCTTGCCCCGTCTCTGCCAAGAGCTGCGTGGCGGCAAGGGGGTGTTGGTGCCGGCTGATCCGGCCTTTCCGCCCGAGTTGCTCGCCTTGGCGCGGCCGCCTCTGCGCCTGTATTGGCGGGGTATTGGCGGGTTGTGGCCCCTGCTTCGGCGCCGCCAGGCCATTGCGGTCGTGGGCACGCGCCGTCCCTCCCTGCATGGGCTGGCCATGGCTGAGGCGATCGGTGCGGCCCTTGCCCAGGCGGGTTGGCCGGTGGTGAGTGGCCTGGCAGAAGGGATCGACGGAGCCGCCCACCGGGGCTGCTTGTCCAAGGGCGGCCGGCCTGTGGGGGTGTTGGGCACTCCCCTTGAGCGGGTTTATCCCAGGCACCATCAGCATTTGCAGGCTGAGGTGGGTGCCGGGGGGCTGCTGGTGAGCGAGTTGCCGGCGGGCACTGCGGTGCAGGCAGGCCATTTTGCGGCTCGCAACCGGCTGCAGGTCGGCCTGGCTCGGGCGGTGGTGGTGGTCGAGTGCCCTATGCGCAGTGGGGCGCTCCAGTCGGCCACCCTCGCCATGCAGCAGGAGTTGCCGGTCTGGGCCGTGCCGGCTGATGCGGGCAAGGCATCGGCTGCCGGTAGCAATCGTCTGCTCGCCCAAGACGCCACAGTCCTGCTTGAGCCCGCAGATCTAATTCGCCAGCTAGGGCCTGGCCCCCTGGCCTCGCCAGACCCCGCTGTTCCTGCGGCCGCCCACGGGCTACTGCGATCAGCCGATCCCGCGCTACTAAATGCCTTGGGGCACGGAGCTTCGCTTGAGCAGCTCTGCTTGATGCTGGAGGAGCCTGCGGCCTCCCTTTCCTCCCGTCTGCTGGCCTTAGAGCTTCAGGGGCTGGTGCGGGCTGAGCCTGGGCTTTGCTGGCGTCCGGCCTAGCCTGAATCCATGGTGAATGGGCAGCTCGATGGGGAGCAGTTGTTGGCCTGGCGCCGACAGCAACTAGCCCTGGGCGGGAGCCCTGGAGACTTTGACTGGCTGCTGGATCTGGCGGGAGGCCTGCCCTGGCGGGCGCAACAGCAGCTGCGGCTTCATGCCCAGCTGCCGGTTCAACTGGCCTGTGATCTCAACCAATTGGAGGCGATGTGGCGCTGCCATCTCGATACCTCCGAGCCGCTTCAATACCTTGTGGGGCGCTGCCCCTGGCGTGACCTGGAAATCAGCGTGGCCCCAGGAGTGCTGATCCCTAGACAGGAAACGGAATTACTGGTGGAGCTGGCCCTGGAGCTGGCCCCTTCCGGCCCGGGCTGTTGGGCCGATCTCGGCACCGGCTCTGGCTGTATGGCCCTGGCCTTGGGCTTGGCCTGGCCGTCCAGTCGCGGCTGGGCCGTCGAATGCAGTCCAGGGGCTCTTCGCCAGGCGGCCTTCAATCTGGCGGCAGGTGGCGTTGCCGATCGGGTGCAATTGCTGGAGGGCAGTTGGTGGCAGCCGTTGAGCCCCTGGTGGGGACAGTTTGAGCTGGTGGTGAGCAATCCCCCCTACATACCGACTGCGGTATGGGCTGATTTGGAGCCCGGGGTGAGGGAGCATGAGCCCGTAATTGCCCTCGATGGCGGAGTCGATGGACTCGACGCCCTGCGCCTAATAGTGGCGGGTGGGGCGGCGGCCCTTGCTCCAGGAGGCCTGCTGCTGATGGAGCATCACTTCGATCAGAGCCATGCGGTGATCGATCTACTCAATGCTGCCGGATATGCCGAGGTGCGGTCCCATGGCGATCTCGAGGGTGTAGAGCGCTTTGCGTCAGCTCGCTGGCCAGGATCGGGCGTGGATTGCCATGACCATTAAGCCTGGATTGATGCCGGTTCCATCTCCAGCCTTGGAGCCGCCGGTTCTGGCGGCACGGCTCCTGGAGGGTTCGGCTGCCCTGTTCCCCACAGATACCTTGCCAGCCCTGGCGGCTTCACCGGGCCAGGCCAACCAGCTTTGGCGCCTGAAACAACGCCCGGCAGACAAGCCTTTGATTTTGATGGCGGCCAGCTCCGAAGCCCTGTTTGCTTGCCTCGGCATAGCGCCGCGCTCTGAGTGGTTGGATATGGCTGCTTGGGCCTGGCCTGGGGCGGTCACTTTGGTGCTGCCTGCCGTGGGAGTGGTGGCAGAGGCTCTCAATCCCGGTGGGTCGAGCTTGGGCCTGCGGCTGCCGGCCAGTGCGGAAGCCCAGGCCTTGCTGCAGCTAAGTGGCCCCTTGGCTACAACCAGCGCCAACATTTCAGGCTGTCCGGCCGCATGTACAGCTCAGGAGGCTGCCCAGCAATTTCCCGGGGTGCCGCTTCTGGCACCGATCCCTTGGCCCATCGCCGCAGGTCAGGCCAGCACGGTGGTTGCTTGGCGCCCTGAGGGAGGCTGGCGGGTATTGCGGGCCGGTGCTCTACTGCCCCCAGGCATTTAGGAGCGCGTAGGCATGGGGGCTCTGATTGTTGTGGTGGCGGTCTCGGTAGCGGTGTTTTATTGGGCTATGGAGCCCTTGCTGCAGGTGTTGTCCGACTTGATGCAGCTCAGCTTTTTGCCCTGGTTGCTGCTGGTCCTTGGTAGCTGGCTTCTGGCTGGGCGCGCTGCTCGAAATTGAAGATCGAATAAGCCGGCTAACGGATTTGAACCGATGGCCTTCGCTTTACAAAAGCGCTGCTCTACCACTGAGCTAAGCCGGCAATGGATGTCGCTTACCAACAACCACTCAATGACTTTATCGCTCACCGAGCGACCAGAGCAGCAGCTGGGTGCGGCTTTGGCAGCCGGTTTTGGCTAGCAAGCTCGACATATGGCTTTCGACCGTGCGCCTGCTGAGAATTAAAGCTGCTGCAATCGCCTTGTTGCTGTATCCAAGTTCCAGTTGCTGGAGCACGCGCCTTTCTGCGGCGGTGATTTCGGACTGGTCGAATGCGCTCGGTAAATGCATGGGCGCTGGGGCGGCTGTTCCCCAGGGTTCCCACGTCTGGCTCAGGAGCTGAGCCCAGTTCCCAGGGCCGCCTCAGGGGCAGCCGTTGGAACCGTCAGCTTGGCGCGACGAATAGGCAGGTTGGCAACTAATGCCGTAACCCGGTCTTCGGTTTCCAGGGTCACATCCCCTTCATCAAAGTCGATTTCTACATAACGACTTACAACCTCGAGAATCTCACGGCGCATCTGCTGGAGCAGCTCGGGATTGAGGTCGCTGCGGTCGTGTGCCAACACCAGTTGCAGACGCTGCTTGGCCGTATTGGCACTGGCGGGCTGGCGGCCCAGCAATTTGTCGATCACATCACGCAGTGTCATCGGCTTTAGAAAATCTTGGTTTGCATCAGGCGGCCAAGCTTGGCGCGGAGGCCTTGGCGCTCCTTGCTGGGATCAATCACCGGAATTTCTTCACCCTGAAGGCGGCGGGCCACATTGGTGTAGGCGCGGCCAGCAGGTGAACTATTGCCGTTAAGGGTGAGGGGCTCACCGCGGTTGGTGCTCACGATCACTTGCTCGTCTTCCAGTACCAGTCCCAGCAAGGGCAGAGCCAGGATGTCAGTGACATCGCTGACAGCCAGCATCTCCTGATTCGCCATCATTTTTGGCCGCACTCGATTGAGCACCAACTGGATCGGCTGGACTCCTTCGCTGTTGAGAAGACCTATCACCCGGTCGGCATCTCGCACGGCAGAAACCTCTGGGGTTGTTACCACGATTGCTTCGCGGGCGGCGGCCATGGCGTTTCTAAAGCCGCCTTCAATGCCTGCCGGCGCATCGATCAATACATAGTCGAAGCGTTCGCCGAGCATGGCCGCAATCTTCCGCATGTCGTCGGGCTGGAGCCACTCGAGCATGCGTGGATTTCCTGCGGGTAGCAAGGCCAGGTTTGGCTCTTGCTTGTGCTTCACCAGGGCTTGCTCAAGGCGGCAGGTTTCTGCCAGCACCTCTTGGGCTGTGAAGACGATCCGGTTTTCCAGACCGAGCAGCAGGTCGAGGTTGCGTAGGCCGAAGTCGGCATCGAGCACGGCGGTGCGAGCCCCTTGCTTGGCAAGGGCAATGCCGAGGTTGGCGGTGAGGGTGGTCTTGCCCACACCTCCTTTTCCAGAGCAGATCAGGATGTAGCGGGTAGACGCGGCGACCACGGCACAGGCTGGAGTCTCAGGAGGTTAAGGCCAAAACCTTCAGTTGCATGTTTTGGTGCTGGCATTGCTAGCCGCGGCAACTGCATTAAAAAGGGTGATACGGCTCAGAGACGGGATGACCCAAACCCCAAGTGCGCCGAAGCATTTGCACCATCACCAACAGCTGCTGGTGATGCCGGATGACGGTGCGATAGCTGTTGTGGCCTTGATCGATACGGCAGAAGCAACACTTCGGCTCAAGCAGTTCAAGTTGCAATCAGAGACCATCGAGCAGGCTTTGATCCGGGCGCAGCAGCGTGGGGTGCGGGTGCAGGTGATGCTCAATCCGCACACCTCCGGCGGAGACCGTTGGAATGATGAGGCCCATGCCCGCCTCGGTGCCTGCGGCATTGAGGTGGCCTGGACCAGCGAAGCCTTTCCAGTCACCCACGAGAAGTCGCTGGTGGTGGATTCCACCTGCGTGCTGGTTGCCACCTTCAACCTCAGCGACAAATACTTCACTGAGACCCGTGACTACGGGGTCGTCAGCTATGCAGTGCCTGTTGTAGAGCAGGTGATCGCTGGCTTTGAGGCCGACTGGAACCGCAGCTTTTTCCATCCCGACCTCACTGTGGGCCTGGTGTGGAGCAGCGTTCACAGCCGCGGCCAAATGGCCAGGATCATCGATATGGCACTCGAGAGCCTTTGGATTCAGCACCCAAAATTTGTGGATGCGGTGATTTTGGAGAGAATAATTTCTGCCCGGGAGCGCGGCGTGAAGGTGCGCTTCCTCTGTGGTGGCAAGCATGGCATTTCCGACTGGGACATCTATGACACTTTCTCGTCGCTGCGGGTAATGGAGCGCTTTGGCGTGAAGGTGCGCCGGCAGAAGCACCTAAAGCTGCACGCCAAGTTGCTTTTGGTTGACGGTGCCTACGCCCAGACCGGTTCGATGAACATCGATCGCAGCGCTTTTGATCTGCGTCGCGAACTCGGCATCGAATCCGATGCCCCCGAGGTGGTGGCGAGGCTGCGCAGCACATTCCAGGCCGATTGGGATGCGGCAAAGAAATATCACGCTCCAGATCCCCTTGATCCCAGCCAACACGAGGACGGTGAATTGCCACCGGATCCCCATTTCGTCCATGACTGAGCCGCGCCCCAGCCTTTCTGAGTTGTTCTGGGGAATGCTTCAGGTGGCGCTCTCGGCCTTTGGTGGTGGCCTGTCGGCCTGGAGCCAGCGGATTGTGGTCGAGCAGCGCCGTTGGATGTCCAACGAGCAATTCCTCACCGGACTAACGGTTGCCCGCCTTTTCCCTGGGCCAAACCAGATCAACATGGCCGTGTACATCGGCGCCGAGTTCCACGGTTTACCAGGCGCTCTGGTAGCCCTGGCCGGCATGTTGCTGCTCCCCTTCAGCCTGTTGATGGGGCTGGGTTTGGCCTACTTCCATTTCCACACCATCCCCTCGGTAGATCGGGTGTTGGCCGGGTTGGTGGCTGCGGCAGCAGGGATGGCCCTTTCCATGGGCTTCAAGATTCTTGATCAGTATTGGAATGATCGGGTTGCTTTGTTGCTTGCTGCGGTGGTGTTTCTGGCACTCAGCTTGTTTGACCAGCGCTTGATCCCGGTTGTGTTGATCGCCGGGCCGTTCGCCATGGCTTGGTATTGGCCCCGCCGGCAGAGCAACCCATGAGTGGGCTGCTGGCCGCGGCGGTGGCCTGTGAGCCAGCTCGCCTCTCCGATTTGGGCACCTTGGTGCAGGTGCTGTGGCAGTTTTTATCGCTGTCGCTGTTTTCACTCGGCGGTGGCAACACCCTGCTGGCGGAATATCACCATTTGGCGGTGGCCCAGTTTTGCTGGCTCACTAATACACAATTTGCCGATCTTTATGCCCTGGCGGAGGCGGCGCCTGGCCCCAGCTCAATGTTGGTCGGCTTGCTAGGGCTCGGGGCCGGCTGGCGGGAAGGGCCGCTCTGGGCCCTGTTCTGCGCCTACGGCGCCGAAGCAGCGATCCTGTTGCCTTCTACCTTGCTGATGGTCATGGCCTGCCTTAGTTGGAAGCGCCTTGAACACTCCCCCTGGCGGGTGGCCTTTGAGCGGGGCCTGGGGCCTATCACCTTGGGAATTTTGTTTGCCGTAGGGCTCAAGATTCTGCGCACGGCTGACACCAATTGGGCTGGGGTGGTGGTGTCAGTGCTGGTTTGCGTGCTGATGTTGCGCACCCGCATTTCGCCGCTCTGGTTTATGGCAGTAGCCGGTGTGCTGGGTGGGCTGGGTGTAATTAACCGCTAAGGGGCCAAACCGGTTGGGCCGGGTCTATTTGGATGGCGCCTGCCACTATCCGAGCTTCTTCAGCAAACCCGGCTGGGGGGGCGCCCTCGGGCCCCCGGGCCACCGCCCCGGCAATCCGCAGCTGCAGCGGTCTTAGCTGCAGGGCCACGATGCGGGCGGTGTTGTCGCCCTGGCAGCCGGCGTGGGCCATACCCCTCAATCGCCCCCACACCAGCACATGGCCTGCGGCTGAAATCCGCGCGCCTGGGTTTACGTCCCCAAGCAGCAGCACGCTGCCCGCTGTTACCAGATGGTCTCCGGAGCGCAGGGTGCCCTGATGCACTTGCAGGCCAGGCTCTTTCTGAGCAGGGCTAGCTGGGCCGAAAAAATGGGGCCACTCGCTAGCTATTCCCAGCCCCGCTGCCGCTACGTGGGTGTGGGGATGGCTGCTGCAGATCGCCACCAGCTCCAGCTTCTGGCTGTGAAGGGTGCGTTGCAGCTCAGCGAGTTGGCTGAGGCCTAGGCGACAGGCCCCTGCTTCAAGTAGCACCGGCCCCTCGATCGGCCCATCCCCCAGCAGAGCCCCACTGTCAATTGCCTGTTTCAGCAGGGTTGGGTCAGGGGCTTGGGAAGAAGCTGGCAGGACCAGCCGGTGGCTTCCTCGCCCCGATTCATCCGGAATCAACCTGGCTCCGCAAGCAGGCTCCAGCTCCAACCCCAATCCCATCTCCATTTCCGCTCAGCGACCCAGCAGTTGGCGCAACTTAGGTGCCACTTCACCGGGATGGATCAGCCAGGCCAGCTCCACTGGAACCGTGAGGCTTTGCACCAGGGTTGAGCGCTGCTCCAGGGCCTGCAGGTGCTCGCCGTCCCAGAGGCGCAGACCACCCTTATAAGGGTGATAACCGCGGCTCTGACGCTGGTGCAGGCCGCAGCTGATTTCTGCGCCCAGGCCCTCGGCTTCGCTCAGCTGCCGCGCTGCAGCCAGGAGCTCCAGTCGCTGGGCGGGGCTGCAGTGACTCACATCGGTGGCCTTGAGCAGGCGCCGCTCCAGCAGCCTTCGACAGGGATCCTGCAGTTCGGCCGGGCCCTCTTCCATCCAGCGCGTTAGGTGGTAACCAGTGCGGATGTCGTCGTTGGCAAGAAATGTCTCCAGATCGAGAGCGTCGCAGTGCCATAGCCAGCGGCTCATTACTTGGTCGGCCCAGATTCGTTTTGGTCCCAGTCGCCGGGCGGTGGCGATTGCTTGGTTAAGCAGCCAGTTACACACCACGTTTAGCCGGTGGTTATAGACGCTGCGATACATCAGGTTGCGTACCACCAGGTAGTGCTCAACTGCCATCAGCCCCTTTGGGGTGATGGCCAGCTGGCCATCGGGGGCCAGGGTGAATGCAGCCAGGATGCGCTCGAGATCCAGCCGGCCGTAGGTGGTGCCCGTGCTGTAGCTATCGCGGACCAGATAATCCAGCCGGTCGCAGTCCAGTTGGCTGCTCACCAGGGCCTTGATCGCTGGGCAGGGGTGGCGGCCGTGCTCCAGCAGGTCGGCCACGGCGTTGGCCGTGCCGGGGGCGTGGGCTTCGAGGCGGTCGCGCAGGGCCGGATGCTCCCGGATTAGACGCCCCGACCAGGCTTCGTGGTGCAGCCCATACATCTCCTCGCCGGAGTGACTCAGGGGGGCATGGCCCACGTCGTGTAGCAGGGCCGCGGCGTAAAGCACGGCCCGATGCTCCGCCAGTTCAAGGTGGTGGCGCTCCAGCTGTTGCAGAGCCAGGCGGGCTAGGTGCAGCACCCCGAGGGAATGGGTGAAGCGGCTGGACTCGGCCCCATGGAAGGTCAGAAAGGCTGGCCCCAATTGACGCACTCGACGCAAGCGCTGGAAGGGGGCGGAATCGATCAGCTCGATGGCCAGGGCTTCGGCTGGATCGCTTCGATCGAGGCGAATCGCCCCGTGCAGTGGATCGTGATAAGTGCGCTCTCCCATATTTAGAGGCTCGCTTCAAGCCGGCTGGCCAGCAAGCGGCTCGCGGCATCGAGCCAGCTGTCGCCCTCACCGCCGGGATCGAGGGGTTCGGGTTCGGGCAGCACCAGATCAGGGGCGATTCCCTGGTTCTGAATGTCGCGGCCGCTGGGGGTGAGGTAGCGGGCCACGGTTACGGCCAGGCCGCTGGTGTCGCCTAGGGGAATCAGGGTTTGAATCAGCCCTTTGCCGAAGGTCCTGGCCCCCACCAGCTCGCTGCGGCCAGTGTCTTGAAGGGCCCCCGCAAGGATTTCGCTGGCACTAGCTGTGCCGCCGTTCACCAGGGTGAGCATTGGCCCGTCGAAGAGCATGCCGGGGTTGGCCTGTTGGGGCGAACTCAGTCCATCACGGTCCTGGGTTTCCACGATGGGCTCGCCATTGAGTAGGTCGTTGGCCACGGCTAAGCCGGCGCTCACCAGCCCGCCGGAGTTGTTGCGCAGATCAAGAATCAGCCCCTCGATCGCCTTGCTGTTGAGATCGGCGAGGGCTTCCTGCACGTCCTGGGGCACCGGTTCAGAAAATTGGGTGATACGCAGGTAGCCGAGGGTGTGCTCTCCCACCCGCAGCCGCTTGCTACGCACCGGGCGCAACTCCACCTCTCGCCGTTCGAGCTCCACTTCGCGAGGGTGACCTTGCACGTTTAGTTCCACGAGCACCCGGCTCCCGGCTGGACCGCGTAGGGCGGCTGCGGTGCGTTCCAGCCCCAGAGCTTCTGTTGGCTGGCCATTCACCTGCAGCACCTCGGCGCCACTTGGGATTAGGGCCTCGGCGGCGGGGGATCCGTCCAACGGAGCGATCACCACAATTATTTGATCGTTGCTGCGCAGGCCCAGCTGCAGGCCCACGCCGGTCACGGTGCCCTGAGTATTGGAGCGCAGGGTGGCGTAGTCGGCGGGGCGTAGTAGGCGGGTGTACGGATCTCCCAAGGGGGTGAGCATTGCCTCGATGGCGTCGTAGGCGTCGCCAGAGCTATTGATGGGTTGCTCCAGGGCTTTCTGGCGCAGTCGTTTCCAATGCACTGCTTCAAAGCGCTGCGGATCCACGTAGCTCTGATTCACTAAGCGCCATGCCTCCACCACCAGCTGCTGGGTGTCGCTCAGGCCTAAGGCCGGGGCGCCTGGGGCTGTTAGCAGGGCCAGGGCCAAAACCGCACCCAGCAAGTGCTGCGACAAAGTAGCCGACAGGTTTTTTACGGCTGTTGCAAACGGTTGAGAAGGCGCGGTCCTAGGGGGCGGGGCACTCACGAGCAGCTCGGTGTCATCGGTAGACTCTCGCAACCAAACCACCCAGCTGCATGGCAAACACTCCTGCTGGAAACTCCGGTCAGGCTACGAACCCGGTTTACAACTGGTTCGACGAACGCCTGGAGATTCAGTCGATTGCCGACGACATCTCGTCCAAATACGTGCCACCCCACGTCAACATTTTTTATTGCTTGGGCGGCATCACCCTGGTTTGCTTCCTGATCCAGTTCGCCACTGGGTTTGCGATGACCTTCTATTACAAGCCAACGGTGGCTGAGGCCTATGCCTCTGTCCAGTACCTGATGACCGACGTCAGCTTTGGCTGGTTGATCAGGTCGGTGCACCGCTGGAGCGCATCGATGATGGTGCTCATGCTGATCCTGCACGTCTTCCGCGTCTATCTGACTGGTGGTTTCAAGCGCCCAAGGGAGCTCACCTGGGTTACTGGCGTCACCATGGCGGTGATCACCGTTTCCTTCGGAGTTACTGGCTACTCCCTTCCCTGGGATCAGCTGGGTTATTGGGCCGTCAAGATCGTTTCTGGCGTCCCTGCAGCAGTTCCAGTTATTGGCGACTTCATGGTGGAACTGCTGCGGGGTGGTGAGAGTGTTGGTCAGTCGACTCTCACCCGCTTCTACAGCCTGCATACTTTCGTGATGCCTTGGCTATTGGCAGTATTTATGCTCATCCACTTTCTGATGATCCGCAAGCAAGGCATTTCAGGCCCCTTGTGACCTCAATTGATTCAGTGGCTCTCGCTACTCGGATCTTCTCCCTTAAAATCCTTTAACTGATCTCAAAGATCCCTGCTCCCGGCAAACGCCATGCACATCCTTAAGAAGCCTGATCTTACAGACCCAAAGCTCCGCGCCAAATTGGCGAAGGGTATGGGCCACAACTACTACGGTGAACCCGCCTGGCCAAACGACTTGCTCTACATGTTTCCGGTGGTAATCCTCGGGACCATTGGCTGCATGGTTGGTCTAGCCGTCATGGATCCGGCCATGCTGGGAGATAAGGCTGATCCTTTTGCTACACCTTTAGAGATTTTGCCTGAATGGTATCTCTATCCCGTGTTTCAGATCCTCAGGGTCGTCCCCAATAAACTGTTGGGGATTGCCTTGCAGACCATGATCCCACTCGGCCTGATGTTGGTCCCCTTCATCGAAAGTTTCAATAAGTTTCAGAATCCTTTCCGTCGTCCAGTGGCTATGGCCGCCTTCTTGTTCGGCACCGTGTTTGCGATTTATCTTGGTATTGGAGCCGCCATGCCGATCGATAAGTCACTCACTCTTGGTCTGTTCTGAGATTTAGGAGCAAATCATCCTGGGCACCATTCTTGGCCCCCCTCATTAAGCCGAGACTTCTGTCGCGGCTTTTTTTATGGCATGAAAGAGAGGCTCTTTCAGCTGCTTTGGCCCGTCCCCTGCTGAGCTCTGTGAGCTTCCCTGCCCCAGTAGCGCTCCCGGTTAGCCACGCTTGTGGCCCATATGGCGCTGAAGGGCCTGCAGCGCCCCTAGGGGGAAGGTGGCAAATGGAATGCACCTAAACGCCTGGCCGCAATGGTTTTGGCCTGGTGCGCTGTCGCGCTCGATACGGGTCCTTGACATAAGGGCAACTGGGGTGATATGTTTTTGGACTGCGCGCAAGGGGGAAGCCCCGAAAGCGAGCAGGCTTACGACGG